>CAZGRT010000324.1:0-7498 GCA_964528225.1 uncultured Thermodesulfobacteriota bacterium
TTGGTCCGCGATCCGATACGCCGTCAACTCGGCCTGCTGGCCGAGCACGTAGGGCAGCCGCCCTGCGAACCAGAGAACCCGCTCCCCGAGGAGTTCGGCGTCCTCCACGGCCGCGGTGGCCTTCTTCACGTCGGCGAGGAGCCCCGAGGCGGCCTCGTGCGCGCCAGCGTCGGCATGCGCCGTTGATCGGTGAAGTCTTCGAAGCGCACCAGCGAGACCACCGTGCGGTCAGGGTGCGCTTCGATCCAGTGCCCGACGAGTTCCCTCAGGGTCCAGGCCTGTTCCGGAGACAGAACACGGGCACCCCTCTGCCACAGATCCGATTCCGCCTCCTCCAGGCGTTGGAGAGCCTTCCTGCCCGCTGCCTCCCCGATGCCTGCAGGGATCCGGTGCTTCTCGAAGGCCTACGACTGGAGGGACCCCAGGACCAGGAGGTCGAGCAGCCCGACACTGGGGTGGGGGCCCACCGCGATGTCGATGGCGGCACCCATGCCGTTGCGGAGGAACGACTGTGTCAGCCAGCGCCCGTTAGGGTCGACGCTCTCGCTCCGGATCAGCAGGTACATGGCCTCTCCGAGCGCCGCGCTGTACTCGTCGGCCATGCCCATGACCAGAGACTGCACCTCGAACTCGGTGATTCCGTGTTTGGGCGACGTCGTGGGCGCCAGCGGGTCCACCCGTTGCGCGGCATGGCCGCTCACACAGGAGGAGGTCGCGAGGGACAGGATGCAGAGTAGGGTCAGCCTTGTCGCCAGAGTCACCGGGCGGTTCATTCCCCCAACCTCCTACCAACTCCCGCCAAGCCTTGCCCGAGCCGCCTCACGAACCCTCTCGGGGTAGTCCGGCGACAGGTAGAAGACGCCCTCCAGTTCCGAGGGGCTCAGCCCGCGCGCGAGGGGCGGAAGGTTGGTGCGCATCAGGAGCACGATGTCGCTGCTCGCCCACGGGTGTCGATACCAGTAGTGGTGTCCGACGATGTCGAAACCGCGACCCTCCTGGCTCAGGGAGAGGTCGACGACCTCGAAATTGGTGATGCCGAGGGAACGCATGAGAGACAGTTCGGCCTCCTCGGCACTCTCCTGACCCACCCGTACCCCGCCGCCCATGTACTCCTTCGCGGCGATCAAGGCGGGGTCGTGGTCGGACACCGTCACGACCACCTGCTGGCACAGGTCCGCGATGGAGGGAAGCCGGGCGCGGAACGCGTCCATGGGGATGTCGGCGGCGGCGAACACCACGGCCCCGATCCGGAAGGTCCCCCTCAGGCGCTCCGGGTCCCAGTCGGGATACGCCGAGCGGAGTTCGTGCAGCGCCTTGGAAACCACCCGGCCGCCGGCGCTGTACGACAGCAGATTGATTCGCTCGGCGTTAGTGTGCTCCGCGAGGAACTCCAGGAGGGTCCGCAGCGCTCGGCTGGAGTCCTGCGCCCGGGTCACGTCCACCCCCAGCAGGTAGTGCAGAATGTTCTGGTGGGAGGGCCAGGAGAACGCGACCCCGACGAAGTCCCGCCCCGCGAAGTGGTCGACCTCCGCCGTCATGACGACCGAGTTGGCAAAGTCGACCTTGGTGCCGTGGACGTACACCATGATCTCCTTGTCCTTCGCCACACCCAGATCCGAGTCGATCGCGGCCGCGAAGGCCTTCTGTTCCTCGGTCAACGGACTCCCCCGCCGGAACTCGGCGAAGTCGGGGAGTGCCGCGGTCTCGCGGACCTCCGCGATGGAGACCGGGACCGGTACGTCGCGATGCGGCGCGATAGAGGCTGCGTACAAGTCCTCCCAACGGAAATCTCCATCGCCGAACCGGACCGAGGCGTGGCCGAGACGCAGCGCGGAGTCCTTGCCGTTCCCGTAGCCGATCCCGTCGCCCTCCGGTTCCTGCGGGCGGCGATTCGTCGCGTAGAACACCGACAGCGTCGTCGACCTGTGGTCATCTCCGAGGTGTGCGAACGGATCGATCGCGGCGCCGTGGTACAGGACGGGAGTGTCCATCAGCGTGTGGACGCGGGGGCCGGAGCAGCCGATCGTCTGGACGAGAATGACGGCGAGGAGCGCCGGCAGGGGCAGCCTCGCAAGGGACCGGTGCCCCCGGAAAATGGACCTCGTGCGTCGTGTCGGGTTTCCACTCATGATGCCCCTCGGCGTGGGAATGCGACGGCGGTCGGAACCTCCTGCCGCAGGACGGGGATCCACGGGCTCCGGTTGGGGGTGCTTCGGAGACGATCGAACGGCGGAACGCGCGGCGTCCCTCCGGCACTCCGCGCTCTTGTAGCAGCGGCGTGGTGGGGAGTCAAAGCGCAACTCCGGGAGGCGAGCCACGACCCGGGGAGCGGCTCGGATGGCTTCGATTGGGAGCGGCGGAAGTTGCGTGCCCGCTTCGAGGCCGGGTCTCCTCGGAGCGAAAAGAGGAGAGGCTCCCGGCCCGTGGGGCCCGCTGCCCTCGACGGGAGCGGGTTCCCCGCTTGGTGCCCGGGAGCCCTTCGGAGGCCCTGGAGCCCAGGGCCGGAATGTTGGAGCGGGCGACGAGATTCGAACTCGCGACTCTCAGCTTGGGAAGCTGACACTCTACCAACTGAGTTACGCCCGCATCGGAGGGGCCTCATTATTGAGAGCGGGTGCCGGGCTGTCAACGGCATTCTTGCCGTCCACGCCGCGATTCCCCCGCGGAAATGTCTCGTTCTCGGCCTTGACACGCGCCTGCCGGTTTTACTAGACTCCCGGTTTCCCTGAATCCGGACGGCCCCGAGCCGGGGCCTTGGCGGAGGCATCATGTACGCAGTGGTCAAGACCGGGGGCAAGCAGTACAAGGTGGCCGAGGGCACCTTCTTCAAGGTGGAGAAGTGCCCGGGTGACGTGGGGCAGGAGATCGTCTTCGACGAGGTGCTCCTCGTATCGAAGGACGGCGACCTCAAGGTCGGCGCCCCGACCGTGGAGGGTGCCCGGGTGCGCGGCACCATCGTGGAGCAGGGGCGGGAGAAGAAGATCATCGTTTTCAAGATGAAACGGCGGAAGGGCTATCGCCGGAAGCAGGGTCACCGGCAGCACTACACCGGCGTGAAGGTTGACAGCATCGACGTCTGACGGTCGGGAGGGTGGACGATGGCTCATAAGAAGGCAGGCGGTAGTTCTCGAAACGGTCGTGACAGTCGGGGGCAGCGTCGCGGGGTGAAGCGCTTCGGAGGTGAGGCGGTCCGGGCGGGAAACATCCTCGTCCGCCAACTCGGCACGAAGTTCCATCCCGGTGCGAACGTGGGCCTCGGGAAGGACTTCACGCTCTTCGCGCTGGTGGACGGCGTGGTGAAGTTCGAGTGCAAGGGCCGGCAGCGTCGGACCTATGTGAGCGTGAACCCTCCGGTGGAGGCGTCCGCGTAGGGGCGACCCGCCGTACCCGCGAGGCACGAAGAGGCCCGGACCCGGCGAGACGCCGTCCGGGCCTTCGTGCGTTCAGGCGGGAGACGGCCACGGCAGACGACGCGCGAGACGAGAGGGCATGAAGTTCGTCGACGAAGTGGAACTGGAGTTGGCTTCGGGCCACGGCGGCGCGGGGTGCGTGTCGTTTCGCCGCGAGAAGTTCGTGCCCAAGGGGGGGCCCGACGGTGGCGACGGCGGCAACGGCGGCAGCGTGGTCTTGGTGGCGGACACCGGGATGGGGACGCTGCTCGATTTCCGGCACCGGAAGGCCATGGAGGCCGAGGACGGCCGGCCGGGAGAGGGGAGCCGCAAGACGGGCCGGTGCGGGCAGGATCTCCGGCTCCGACTGCCCGTGGGAACCGCGCTCTTCGACGCCGACTCCGGCGAGCAGATGGCGGATCTGGTGGAAGCGGGGCAGGAGGTGGTGCTGCTGCCCGGCGGCCGGGGCGGGAGGGGAAACGCCCGTTTCGCCACTTCCACGAATCGGGCGCCGCGGCACGCCCAGCCGGGCTTGCCGGGAGAACGTCGGCGCGTGCGGTTGGAACTCAAGTTGATGGCGGACGTGGGCCTCGTGGGCTTCCCCAATGCGGGCAAGTCCACGCTGATCTCGCGCATCTCCGCGGCCCGCCCCAAGATCGCGGACTACCCGTTCACGACCCTGGTGCCCAATCTCGGCGTGGTGGCCTGGGCGGAGGGCAGAACCTTCGTGGTGGCCGACATTCCCGGCCTGATCGAGGGAGCGCACCGGGGGGCCGGCCTCGGGATCCAGTTCTTGCGGCACATCGAGCGCACCCGCGTTCTGCTCCACCTGGTCGACGTCTCGGAGGGATCTTCGGCGCTCGAGCGCTACGACGCGATCCGCCGCGAACTCGGGGCGTTCGACCCGCTGCTCCTGGAGCGTCCCGAGATCGTCGTGGTCACCAAGGGCGACGTGACGGAAGTCCGGGACCTGTTGCCTTCGGTCTGCCGGGAGTTCCGGGACCGGGGGATCGAGGCGCGGGTGATTTCGGCGGTGAGCGGGGAGGGGCTGCGGGAACTCGTCGCGGATACCGGCAGTCTGGTTCAACGTTTGCGGGAGGAGGAGCAAGGTGGCGAGTGATCGGGGCCTGCGGGCCGCCCGCCGTGTCCTGGTGAAGATCGGCAGCCAGGTAGTGACCGCGCCCGGGGGGGGGCTGGACCGTGCGGTGTTCCAGTGGCTCGCCGAGGACGTGGTCTGCCTGCGCGAACGGGGGGTCGAAGTGGCCCTCGTCTCTTCCGGTGCCGTGGCGTCCGGCCTGGCTCGACTGGGGCTGGACGGTCGGCCGCCGACGATCCCCGAGGTCCAGGCGGTGGCGGCGGTGGGGCAGATCAGCCTGATGAAGACCTACGAGGAGGTCTTCGGTGGAATGGGGCTCGTGGTGGGGCAGGTGCTCCTGACCCGCGACGACCTGGAGAGCCGCCGGCGATACATGAACGCCAAGGACGCCCTGACGACCCTGTTCCACATGGGCGTCGTTCCCGTCATCAACGAGAACGACACGGTGATGGTCGAGGAGATCAAGTTCGGCGACAACGACAGCCTCTCCGCCATGGTGGCCAACCTGGTGGAGGCGGACTGCCTCGTGATCCTCACCGACACCGAGGGCCTGTACGATCGGGACCCGAAGGTGCACCCGGATGCCCGGTTGGTCTCCCGGGTGGACGAGGTGGACGAGGTCATCGAGTCCTTCGTGGGGGCGTCGAAGACCCGGGTGGGCACCGGTGGGATGGCCACGAAGCTCCAGGCCGCGAAGCGGGCCACCCACGGGGGCAGCGCCGTGGTCGTCGCGTCGGGCAAGACTGCCCACGCGCTGGGGCGGATCCTGGACGACGAGGACGTGGGCACCTACTTCTCGCCGGGTGCCGACCGGCTGAAGCGGCGCAAGCACTGGATCGCGTACACCGTGAAGCCCGCCGGGCGCCTCGTGCTGGACAAGGGAGCGGTCAAGGCCATCGTTGCCAAGGGAAAGAGCCTGCTGCCGAGCGGGGTCCGCTCCGTGGACGGGGATTTCGATCGGGGCGACGCGGTGAGCCTGGTGGGTCCCGACGGGGTGGAGGTCGCACGCGGGCTCACCAACTACAGCGCGGGCGAGGCCCGCAGGATCGCCGGATTGGCAACCTGGGACATCGCTGCTACACTCGGCTACTGTTTCCACGACGAGGTCGTCCACCGGGACGACCTCGTGGTCATGGCGTCGGCGCAGGCACAGGAGCGGCCTGCGCCTCGTCGCAACGGCGCTCCGGCCGACGCCTGAGACGCCGAGAAGGAGATCGGATGTCACTGCGGGACGACCTCGTGGCCATGGGGACCCGGGCCCGGCGGGCGAGCCGCGCCCTGTCGCGCCTGTCGAGCGCCGCCAAGGACGGGGCGCTGCGGGCCATGGCGGACGCCCTGCAGGCGGCCCGGGGCGAACTCCAACGGGCGAACCGGGTCGACTTGGAGGCCGCCCGGAAGGCCGGCCTGAGCAGCGCCATGATCGACCGACTCACACTGTCGGACGGAGTCGTCGCTTCCATGGCGGCGGGCCTGCGGGAAGTCGCGGCCCAGCCCGATCCGGTGGGCGAGGTGGTGCGGATGTGGAAGCGGCCCAACGGGCTCCTGGTGGGGAAGAAGCGGATCCCGCTGGGCGTCATCGGGATCGTCTACGAGTCCCGGCCCAACGTCACGGCCGACGCGGCGGCGCTGTGCCTCAAGGCCGGAAACGCGGTCATCCTGCGCGGAGGGAGCGAGGCCATCCACTCCAACCGGGCGGTGGCGGAGGTGCTCGGCCGCGCGGGGGCGCAGGCCGGTGTCCCGGACGGAGCCGTGCAGTTGGTGGGGGTGACGGACCGGGACGCGGTGCTGGAGATGCTCCAGCTCGAGGAGTATATCGACCTGATCATCCCGCGCGGGGGCGAGGGTCTGATCCGATTCGTCACGGCCAATTCCCGAATCCCCGTGGTGAAGCACTACAAGGGGGTCTGCCACGTGTACGTGGACGCCTCGGCGGACCCGGATGCCGCCCTGGCGATCGCCTTGAACGCGAAGGTGCAGAGGCCCGGAGTGTGCAACGCCATGGAGACCCTCCTCGTCCACCGGGAGGCGGCCAGCATCTTCCTGCCCCGGGTCGTACGGGCCATGGAGGAGGCCGGGGTGGAGGTGCGGGGCTGCCCGGAGACCGAGCGTCTGGCCCCCTCGGTGCGGCCGGCTCAGGAGTCGGACTGGGGCGCCGAGTTCCTCGACCTGATCCTGGCGGTGCGCGTGGTCGACTCCATGGACGAGGCGATCGACCACATCGAACGCTATGGGAGCCTCCACACGGAGGCCATCGTGACCCGCGACTACGGCAACGCGCAGCGCTTCCTCGACGAGGTCAACTCGTCCACGGTCCTGGTCAATGCCTCGACCCGGTTCAACGACGGTCAGCAGCTCGGGCTGGGGGCCGAGATCGGCATCTCGACGACCAAGATCCACAGCTTCGGTCCCATGGGGGCCGAGGACCTCACCACCACCAAGTTCATCGTGTACGGGCAGGGGCAGGTGCGGGACTGACGCCGTGAGAGTCGGCGTTTTCGGCGGCACCTTCAACCCGGTGCACCTCGGCCACCTCAGGGCCGCCGAGGAGGTGCGGGAGGCGCTGTCCCTGGATCGGGTGGTCTTCGTGCCCGCTCGCGTTCCTCCCCACAAGGGGGGCGAGCCGGTCGCCCCCGCCGACGTGCGCCTGGAGTTGGTCGCCAGCGCCGTGGGCGGGAACCCCGGGTTCGGCGTCTCCGATCTGGAACTCAGACGCGAGGGGCCGAGCTACTCCGTGGACACGCTCTCGGAGCTGCAGGCCGCGGCCGCAGGGGGAGGGGAACTCTGGTTCCTGATGGGCGCGGACGCCTACCGCGAGGTGCACACGTGGCATCGGTACGCCGACCTGTTCCGGTTGGCGAACGTGGCCGTGATGCGCCGGCCCCCCGGCGCCGACCCTCTGGTTGCCCCCCGGGGCCTGTCCGAGGAGTTCGCCGCCACCGCCTCGGGGCTCCGCCACCGGAGCGGCCGGGACGTGCGCCTGGTGGACATCACGCTGCTCGACATCTCGTCCACC
>CAZGRT010000325.1:0-3109 GCA_964528225.1 uncultured Thermodesulfobacteriota bacterium
TCGCCCCTGGGGCGCCTCGAGGACGAGGCCGTCCACGAGTTCCTCCTCGCGACCCTCGAGCCCGTGCGACCCCGGGGGCTCCTGCGGTGGCTGCGCCCGGCGAGGCCGCCCACGGCCGAGCGGCAACGCGCGGTGTGCGGCGCGCTGCGGGCGGCATCGGCCCCTTCGGTGGTCGATGCCCTGGCCGCCCGCCTCGACCGGGCGGAAGATCCGCTCGCCCTGCGGGAGATCCTGGCCAACCAGGGCCTGCGCTCCGACCCCCGCCAGCGGTCGGCGCTCCGCTCCGTGTGGGGACGGAGCGAATTGCTCTCCCGGCACCTGGCGCTCCAGGCGTTGCGGGAGAACCCCGACGCCGAGTTCCTGGCCGACGCCCTGGCGCTGCTGGGCCGCGAGGGCTTCCTGCCCTTCGAGGGAGAGCCCGCCGGCACCGACCGGGATCGGATGCTCCAGAGCTACGGGGGGGACAACAACCCTTGCATCCTGGTGGACGGATTCCTGGACTCGGGCCTCGTGGCCCTGGACGCCGCCGAGGAGCAACTCCGCAGCGCCTTCGCCCAGCGAGACTTCCCGAGCGCGGCGCACCCCCGGCAGCGCTTCTCCGCGCCGGAGGAGACCCACGCGGGCGACTTCCTCGGGTGCCTCACCGACGCGAACCCGGCCAAGGCCGACGTCCTCTCCCGACTCTGGGGCGCCCTCTCGAAGCTCGACGCCCACGGAGACCCGGCGGTCGAGCTCTTCCTCTCGTGGACCGGCGTGCAGCGGGGAGGCATCCAGCGCGCCATCGGGCGGGGCTTCCCCTCCGCCCTGGCCCGGTACGTCCACGGCCTCGACGACCGGCACCTGCGGGAGCTCGACGACGTCGCCGCCGCCCTTCCCCCGGGCTGGCCCACGGCCCACCCCATCCCCAGGGCCCTGGAGAACGCCCGGCGCTCCCTGATGGCCGAGTGCCGAGACATCGCGCTCATGGTCGCCGGCAGTCCCCGGGGCGACATGGTGCTGGTCGAGGAGCTCTGAGCATCCATCCCCCGGTTCCCGGCGGTCCGAGCCACGGCGAAAAGAATGGGGCAGGGAGACGAACTCCCTGCCCCGCAAAGCGATTGCGAGACGAACGGATTCCGGGGAAAGCTCCCCGCGGAACTCCTAGAGCTTCAGCACGATCATCAGGGCAATGACCAGCGCGTAGATGACCAGGGACTCGATCATGGCGAGACCGATGATCATCGGGGTCACGAGCTTGCCGCTCGCGCCGGGATTCCGGGCGATGCCCTCCAGGGCGGCGGCGAGACCCCGCGCCTGACCCAGGGCGCCGCCGGCGGCGGCGATGGCGATGGCGAAACCGGCAGCCAGGGCCAGGAGACCCCGCACGGCCAGCCCACCCTCGTCCTCGGCCGCGAAGGCCGGGGCCGCGACGGCCAGCGTCAACAGGGCCATGGGGGCGATGGACCAAATCTTCTTCAACATGCGTTTCACCTCCTCTCGTTTGGGTTTTTGACGAAGCGGGCGAAGCCCGCGAGACGCGTTGCCGATCAGTGCTCCCCGTGCTCGATGGCCCCGGAGAAGTACACCATGGTCAGCAGCATGAAGACGAAGGTCTGCACGATGGAGACGAAGAGCCCCAGGACCGCCGTGAAGACCGGAACCGCCAGGGGCACCAGCGAGAAGAAGATCGCGGCCACCTTGTGGTCCCCCATGATGTTGCCGAACAAGCGCAGCGACAGGCTCATGGGACGCGCGAGGTGCGAGATGATCTCGATGGGGATCATCAGCCACGCGAGCCACCAGAAGGGCCCGACGAAGTGCTTGAGGTAGGCCGCCCCGTGCTCCTTGAAGCCGTACACGTGGGTCATGAAGAACACGACCAGCGCCAGCGCCAGGGTGGTGTTCAGGTTGTCGGTGGGCGGCATGAAACCGGGCACCAGACCGGAGAGGTTGCTGAACAGGATGAAGAACGCGAAGGCGCCGACCAGGTAGAGGAAGCGCGGGGCGTTGTGCCCCATCGAGTCCTTCATGACGCCCACCACGGCCGACACCATCATCTCGACGAGATTCCGGATGTTCAGCCGCGCGGCCGGCACCAGCTCCTCGTCGGTGGCGTCCTCGGCCCGGGTCTTGGGCCGGGCCAGGACCGCCAGAGTCAGGATGATGAGCGAGATCAGGATCGCGTTGGAGACGTGGAAGGCGGGCTCCCCGTTCTCCGGGTTGACGAAGTGGTGCTCCAGCCAGTTGAGGCCGGGGATGAACGAGGACCAGACGATGTCGTGGTGCCCACCCGCTGCCGCCATGAGCCGTTTCCTCCCGATTCGCCTATTTGCCGATCAGCCGGACCACCGCCTCGGCGGTGATGGCCACCAGGATCAAGGACAGCCCCACCAGGAACCCGAGGGCGTCGACGCGGAACTTCACGACGATCACCCCGACCAACCCCAGGACCCCCACGAACTTCAGCCAGTAGAAGATCACGTTGCCGATCCGGTTGGTCTCCTTGAGGAAGACCGAACGGATCACCCCGACGATGACGCGGAAGTTCGCGATCATCAGCAGGCCGCCCGCGAACACCCCGAGCGCGAACGCACGCGATATGAGCAGCGCCGCCAGCGAGGCCCCCGCCACCAGGCAGACGTGCACGACCTCGATGCGTCGGGTGCTTACCTCGGCGCCGGAGGGCTCGTCCGACCCGGCGGCATCCGCCGGCGCCGGACGGTCAGGAGGCGCGTCCATCTCGATCTCGACCGTCACCCTCCGCCTCGAGCCTCCGCACCACCCGGATCAGGCTTCGAAACCCCGCGAACACCCCGCACAGCAGCCAGAACAGGGTGAACCAGGGGGCCGTGCGCTTCTGGAAGACCACCGTGTCGAGCAGGTAGCCGATGCCTGCCCCCACGGCCACCGAGATCCCCAACTCCAGGGCCCCGGCGCTGAACTGGGTGACGAGCCGCAGGTTGTCCCGGCGCTGCTCGCTCACCGCTTGACGGCTCCCCACGCGTGGCTCACCGGCACCGTGAAGAGCAGACCCGTCCCCGGCTCGTCCCACCCGCCGAGGATCTCCCCGATGCCCTCGCCCAGCTCCGGCACGAGTTCGTCGGGGACCACGGAGAGGATCGTCCGGTTG
>CAZGRT010000326.1:0-3017 GCA_964528225.1 uncultured Thermodesulfobacteriota bacterium
CGCCCTGCTTGAAGGCGGGCTTGAGCTTGGCCAGGGCCTCGAGCGAACTGTCGGCCCGGGGGCCCTCGTCCTGCGCGTGCACCGATGTGCTTTCTTCGACGGCGGCGTTCTTCCCGGGCGTGCGGCGCCGAATCTCCACGGGCACCAGCTCGTCGCTGAAGCGGCCGGCCTGCTGGGCGTCCACGGCGCGGTGGTGGCTCTCCAGGGCGAAGGCGTCCTGGTCCTCCCGGGAGACTCCCCACCGCTCGGCCACGTTCTCCGCCGTGAGCCCCATGCCCAGGTAGGCGTCGGGCTGGGAGCGGACGAGGTCGGGGTTGACCATGATCTTGTTGCCGGTCATCGGGACCCGGGTCATCGACTCCACGCCGCCCGCCAGGACCACCTCGGCCATGCCCGCCACCACCGCCTGGGCCGCGAGCGCGATCGTCTGCAGGCCCAACGAGCAGAAGCGGTTGACCGTCTGGCCCGGCACCGAGTGGGGGAGCCCGGCCATGAGGGCGGCCAGGCGCCCCACGTTGAGCCCCTGCTCCGCCTCGGGGAAGGCGCAGCCCAGGATCACGTCGTCCACCTCCGCGGGGTCCAGGCCCGGCGTGCGCTCCAGGGCGCCCCGCAGCGCCACGGCCGCCAGGTCGTCGGGCCGGGTGGTGGCCAGGGCCCCCTTGTGGGCGCGCCCGACGGGGGTGCGCACGCTCGTCACGATCACTGCTTCGCGCATGGGTTTCCTCCTTCGCAGCGCGATCCGCCGCCGGGCCGCGGGGCGGGTCGAGAAGATTCGACGGCCTCAGTTCCGCAGCGGTTTTCCCGTCTTGAGGATGTGCTGGATGCGCTCGAGCGTCTTTCGCTGGCCGCACAGCTCCACGAAGGCCCGGCGCTCGAGTTCCAGCAGGTACTCCTCGGTCACGAGGGTTCCCCAATCGACCTCGCCCCCGCACAGCACCCAGGCGATCTTGCCGCCGACCAGGGCGTCGTGCTCGGAGATCTGTCGCCCCTGCACCATGTTGTGGAGCATGGAGCGCACGTTGGCCAGGCCCTCGCGCCCCATCACCGCCACCCGGGCCGGGCGGCGGAGCGGCTGCCAGCCGGTGTCGAGCAGGTCGAGCGCCGCGCGCTTGGCGTCGTGGATCAGGTGCTCCGGGTTCATGGTCACCGCGTCCCCCCGGCGCAGGAACCCGAGATCGAACGCCTCCCACGCGGACAGGCTGACCTTGCCCATGCCGAGCGTCTCGAAGGCCCGGCGCACGAAGGGCAGCGGGTCGGCGCCCTCGGGGGAGCCCTCCATCTGGCGCAGGAGCATCTCCTTCGTCCCCCCGCCGGCGGGGAGCAGCCCCACCCCGACCTCGACGAGCCCGATGTAGGTCTCGTGGCTCGCCTGCACCCGGTGGCTGTGCAGGCACACCTCCGCGCCCCCGCCGAGCACCCGCCCGAAGGGAGCGGCCACGACCGGGACGGGGGCGTACTTCAGGGCCATGGTGGCCCCCTGGAACGCGCGCACCATCGCGTCGATCTCCGGCAGGTTCCCCTCCAGGGCCTCGAACAGCAGCAGCATCAGGTTGGCGCCCACCGAGAAGTTCTCGCCCTGGTTGCCGATCACCAGGGCCTGGTAGGCCGTGCCGGCCTCGGAGACCGCCTTCTGGATGGCCTGGAGGATGCCGCCGCCGATGGCGTTCATCTTGGAGTGGAACTCCAGGCAGGCCACCCCGTCGCCCAGGTCCACCAGCGACGCCTCGGGGTTGGTGAACAGCGTGCGCCCGGCCCCCTTGAGGTCGGAGAGCACCACCACCTTGGGTCGGTCGGCCAGGGCGACGTGCTCCCGGCGGTCCAGGTCCCAGATCCGGGTGGCGGCCCCCTCGCGGCGGTAGAACGAGGGGGTCTGCGACGCGGCCAGGGCGCGGACGGACTCGGGCACGTCGCGGCCGTCTGCCTCCATGCGGGCCACCGACGCCGCAACGCCGAGGGCGTCCCAGATCTCGAAGGGGCCGACCTCCCAGCCGAATCCCCAGCGAAGCGCCCGGTCGATGCTCGCGACGTCGTCGGCGACCTCCGGGATCCGCCGGGCGGCGTAGAGCAGCGTCTCCGCGGTCACGTCCCACGCGAAGCGGCTACCCGGGTCCTTTCCGGCGACGAGGCGGGCCACCCGCGCCCCGGGGTCCTCCACGGTCTTGGCCTCGGCCAGGGAGGGGAACTCGGCCTTCCCCTTCGGGCGGTACTGCCCGGTCGCGGGGTCGATGGCCAGGATCGCCTTCTGGCCGTCCACCTTCTCCCGCTTGTAGAAGCCGGCGCCGGACTTCTGGCCGAGCAGCCCGCCGGAGATCATCGCGGAGAGCCAGTCCGGCAGGCGGAAGACGTCGCGGCGCTCGTCGTCGGGGGCCCCCTCGTACTGGGTGGCCGCCACGTGGGCGAGCACGTCGAGCCCCACGAGATCCGCGGTGCGGAAGGTGGCGGACTTGGGCCGGGCCAGGGCCTTGCCGGTCAGCGCGTCGACCTGTTCCACCGTGAGCCCGTGGGCCTCCATGGCCCGCAGGGTGTAGAGCATGGAGAAGATCCCGATCCGGTTGCCGATGAAGTTCGGGGTGTCCTTGGCGTAGACGACCCCCTTGCCGAGGCGGTTCTCGGCGAACCGGGCGAAGGCCTCGAGCTCCCGCCGGTCGGTCTGCCCGGAGGGGACGAGCTCGAGCAGGTGCATGTACCGGGGCGGGTTGAAGAAGTGGGTGCCGAAGAACCGGGGGCGGAGCGGCTCGGGCAGCGCCTCGGCCATGGCTCCGAGCGAGAGGCCGGAGGTGTTCGTGGTGAGGAGCGCCCCCGGCTTCAGGTGGGGCGCGACCCGGGAGAAGAGCGCGTTCTTGACGTCGAGGCGCTCCACGACGGCCTCCACCACCCAGTCCACGTCGGCGAGGCGGGGCAGGTCGTCGTCGAAGTTGCCCGCCGTCACCAGGGCCGCGCGGTCGCGGTGGCCGAAGGCCGCCGGGCGCGCCGCCAGGGCCTTCTCGATCCCGTCCCGGGCCAGCCGGTTTCGGACC
>CAZGRT010000327.1:0-13032 GCA_964528225.1 uncultured Thermodesulfobacteriota bacterium
CCAGCGAAGACTTGCCGTGGTCGATGTGCCCGGCCGTGCCGAGAACGATTCGCCGTTGGGCGGCTGGCTGCATCATCGACCCTGGAGTGGGGTGAACGTCGGGAAGCCCTGTTGACGAGGGGAAAAGCGGGCTGGATGCTAGCAAAGCCCCTCGGGGCGTGCAAGGCGCGCGGCTATGGGCGTTCGGCCCGGCCAAGGTCGCTTCGGCGGGCGCCCCGGGCGGCGAGGACGCATCCTGCGATCACGAGCAGCCCGCCCGCGACTTCCCGAGTGCTGGGCCACTCCCCCAGGGTTGCGGCCGCGAGCAGACCGGCGTACACGGGCAGAGTGTTGTAGAACGCCATGGCCCCGTTGGGCCCCAGGGTGCGGACCCCCTCGTTCCACGCGAGGAAGGCCACGAAGGAGGGGCCGAGGCCGATGTAGAGGACGGCCGTCGCCAAACCCGCTTGCAGGGCGGGCGGATCTGCGAAACACTCGAGCGCGGCGGGGCCCCAGAGCAGGGGCACCGCGAGCAGGGTCGAGAGCGCCGTGGCCTGGGCCGTGGGGACGGTGCGGAGGAGGGTCCGCCCGGCCAGAGAATAGAGGGCCCAGGAACCCACGGCTGCCAGGACGAGAAGATCGCCGGGGTTGGGCTGGAAGGGGCCCCAGGCTCCCCGGGAGACGATGAGCCCCACCCCGGCGAAGCTGGCCACCGAGCCCGCGAGTTGGAGCGGTCCGAAAGGGGTCGACAGCACGCCCCAGGCGAGCAGGAGGGTGAGGAGGGGCCCGGTCGCGTTCATCAGGCCGGCGTTGAGGGCCGTGGTGTGGTGCAGCCCGGCGTACTGGAGCACCTGGAATCCGACGACACCGGTGGCCGCCATCGACGCGGCGAGGCCCCATTCCCGGCGGCCGAGGCGGGCGCGCGGGGTGAGTTGCAGGAGGAGGACGAAGGGAACCGCGGCAACCGAGGCCCGGACGGCCGCCAGCGTCCACGGCCCGATCGCCTCCCGAAGCGATCGGCCGAGGACGATGTTGCCCGACCAGAGGAGCGTGGCGAGGTTGACCCAGAGGAATCCTCGGATGGATGACGGGACGCTTTCCTTCGCCGATCTCACCGGGTCGTCTCTCCTCTCCGTGCCCTGCCGGGAACCCCGGGCCGATCGCACCGAGGTCCCGGCGTGCCGAGGGCGTGCCTCAAGTGGCGTTTCCCTATGGTCGAAGAAAAGGGTTGCCCGTGCCACAGTTCTTCGTCGATCCCCGTGACGTGGACGAGGCGGGGGGGAAGGCGGTGCTCGGTGCCGAGGAGACACGGCACCTCGAGCGCGTCCTCCGCCTGAGGCCCGGGGCCGGCCTCGTGATCTTCGACGGCGGCGGGCGACGCTGGGCGGCGACGCTGGAAGGGACGGGGGGGGGGCGTGCGAGCGTCTCGGGGCTTCGCCGACTCGGTTCCAACGAGCCGGCCGTGTCCCTGGAGCTGATCCAGGGGATGCCCAAGGGGGAGCGCTGGGAGTGGCTCCTCGAGAAGGGAACCGAACTCGGCGTCCGTGTGTTCCGTCCCGTCTACACGGAGCACGGCGTCGCCAGGCTCCCGGCGTCCCGGGTGTCCGCCAGGCTCGAGCGCTGGAGGAAGATCGCGCTGGCCGCCGCAAAGCAGTGCGAGCGGGGCGTGGTGCCGGAGGTCGTGGAGCCGCTGCTCCTGGCGGAAGTCGCGAGGGCTCTCCCGCCGGGCGGCGTCGGGGAAGCGAGATTGGCGCTGACGGAGCGGGCCGGGGAGGTGCCGGAGTTGCCGCCGCCGGCGGCTGGCTGCCGAATCCTGCTGGCAGTCGGGCCGGAAGGAGGCTGGAGCTCGGGAGACCGGAGGTCGCTCCAGGCGGCCGGCTTCCGACCCTGGAGCCTGGGTTCGCGAATCCTGCGGGCGGAGACGGCGGCGCTCGCGGGCGCGGCGATTCTGGTGCACGGTCGTTGACGAAGGAGAACGGAGCCATCAGGCGGCGGAACCCGAAGGGGTTGGCCGTGCGAAAGGAGAGCGTCCATGAAGTGCCCGAAGTGCAGCTACGTGAGTTTCGACTATTTCGACGCCTGCAAGCGCTGCGGGCAGACACTCGGTGATGTCCGCACCCGTCTGCAGATCATCGCGGTGTCGCCCGAGGACCGCGCCCCGGCCGTAGCCGCGGCGGCGGCGGACGTGGAACCCCTGCCTTCCGTGAGCCCCGTGGAACCGCTGACCTCCTCGGGCCCGGACGACGTCCTCGGCAACCTGGACTTCGAGGAATCCTTCGACGACATGGTGGAGCCGACCCGCCATGGCGAGGGGCGTGCCGAAGGCAAGGACAAGGAAGAACTGCTGGACCTCGACTTCGGCGACATCTTCGGAGACGAGGGGAAGAAGAACTGAGAGAACCGGGGGGCGGCGGCCGACCGGGGCCCCGCCTCCCGAGCCCGCCAAACGGCCCCTCCTCCGGCCCCCGCCCGCGTTCGTCCTCCCGCGCTTGCCCCCGTTTGCTCGAAGCAGCCGCACTCCCTTGACGGCAGGGGTGGGGCGTTGTTACCGTGCGAACTTAGCACTCTCGAGCCGCGAGTGCTAAAGAAGGGAGGCGCTCCATGGAGCCCAACCTGAGCGAGCGAGACAAGAAGGTTCTGGCGGCCGTCGTGGAGGAGTTCGTCCAGTCGGCGGAGCCCGTGGGATCGAGACACCTGGCCAGGAAGCACGGGCTGGGGGTTTCCCCGGCCACCGTGCGAAACGTGATGGCCGACCTGGAGGAGTGGGGGTACCTGTACCAGCCCCACACTTCCGCGGGACGAAAGCCCACGGACCGAGGCTACCGCTACTACGTCGACTCCCTCATGTGCCCGGGGTCGCTCGGCGCCGCGGACCGGCGGCGGCTGCGCAGCGGGCTCGCATCGGGGGAGACCACGGATATCGAGGGGCTTCTCGAGAGCACCTCCCGGGTCCTCTCCTCTGCGGCGGGGCAGGTCGGCCTCGTCGCGGCTCCCAGGTTCGAGGCCAGTGTGTTCCGACACATCGACTTCGTCCTCCTGCGTCCGGGGCGGGTGCTGGTGGTGCTCGTTTCCCAGTCCGGCGTCGTGCACCATCGGCCGGTGCTCGCACCCGAGATCGACACCCAGCCCGACCTCGACCGGATGGCGAACTACCTCAACGAGCTCCTCGAAGGGCTTCCCCTGGGGCAGGTGAAGGAGCGCATCGTGGCCGAGATGGCCAACGAGGTGGCGCTGTACGACTCCCTGCTCCAGCGGGCGCTGGAGTTGGGCAGCCTGGCCATGGGCGACCCGGAGCCGGAGGGCGACCTCTATCTCGGGGACCCGGTGGTCCTGCTGGCGCAGCCGGAGTTCAACAGCGCGGACCGCATGAAGCACCTCTTCGAGGCGTTCGAGAAGAAGGGACTCATCTTGAAGCTGCTCGAGAGAGCCGGCGAGGCCCCGAGCCGGCAGGTGCTCATCGGCGAGGAGAATCCGCTGGCGGACCTCCGGGGGTGTTCTCTGGTGACAGCCCCCTACAGCCGGCACGGTCGCGTGCTCGGGAGCGTGGGGGTCCTGGGCCCCACCCGCATGGACTACCGGCGGGTCGTGGGGTTGGTGGACTACACCGCCCGGCTCCTCGGCGGCATCTTCGACACGGTTTGAGACCCAGCGGACACGAGAGGAGATCATGACCGAACGCGATCGCGGGCCGGAGTCGGCTGCGCAGGAACGGGAGGCGCGAGGCGCCGAAGAATCGGCCCCCGGCGACTTCCCCACCGAGGGAGAGGCGGTGTCCGTCGACCAGGTCCTGGCGGAGAAGGACGCGCAGATCGACGCCCTACGGAGCGAGGTTCTCTACCAGCAGGCAGAAGTCGAGAACTTCAAGAAGCGCACCGAGAAGCGCTACCGCGACGCGCTCGAGTACGCCGCGGAACCCCTCCTGAGGGACCTCCTGCCCGTGCTCGACAACCTGGAGCGGGCGGTTGCCCACGCCACCCCGGGGGACGCCGGGGGCGGGGAGTCCCTGGCGGAGGGGCTGGAGCACGTGATTCGGCAGTTCCACGAGACGCTCGGCCGCCACGGGGTCTCGTCGATCGAGGCTCTCGGGGCGCGCTTCGACCCCGCTTTCCACGAGGCGATGGTCCAGGTGCCCGGCGACGAGGCGGGCCTGGTCGCCGACGTGTACGAGACCGGATTCACGTTCAAGGGCCGGCTGCTGCGGCCCGCGAAAGTTTCGGTGACGGCGGTTGCCGCCCCGAAGGGCGATGGTTAGGTTGCTGGTCCTTGGACGAAGGACGCGCCCGGCGCGTCCATTTTTCTGTTGAGAGATCGGAGGCGCAGGCATGGGCAAGATCATCGGCATCGACCTCGGCACCACCAACAGTGTGGTGGCGATCATCGAGGGAGGCGACCCGACCGTCATCGCGAACCCGGAGGGCAACCGGACCACCCCGAGCATCGTCGCCATCACCCCGGACGGGGAACGCCTGGTGGGGCAGTCGGCCAAGCGGCAGGCGGTGACGAACCCGGAAAACACGGTCTTCGCGATCAAGCGGTTGATCGGCCGCAAGTTCACCGATTCCGAGGTGAAGAAGGACATGGGCATGGTGCCCTACAAGATCGTCGAGGGCACCAACGGGGACGCCTGGGTGGAGATCAAGGGGAAGAAGTACAGCCCCGCCGAGGTCTCGGCGTGGGTGCTCCAGAAGATGAAGCAGACCGCGGAGGAATACCTCGGCCACGAAGTGAAGGACGCGGTGATCACCGTTCCCGCGTACTTCAACGACAGCCAGCGCCAGGCGACCAAGGACGCCGGCCGGATCGCCGGTCTCGAGGTGAAGCGGATCATCAACGAGCCCACGGCATCGGCGCTGGCCTACGGGCTCGACAAGAAGGGCGAGCGCAAGATCGCGGTCTACGATCTGGGCGGCGGCACCTTCGACATCTCGATCCTGGAGATCGGAGAGGGGGTGTTCGAGGTCAAGAGCACCAACGGCGATACCTTCCTCGGGGGCGAGGACTTCGACAAGCGCGTGATCGACTATCTGGCGGACGAGTTCCGCAAGGAGCAGGGGATCGACCTGCGCGGAGACAAGATGGCCCTGCAGCGGCTCAAGGAAGCCGCCGAGAAGGCCAAGATGGAGCTGTCCACGACGATGGAGACCACGGTCAACCTGCCGTTCATCACGGCGGACCAGGCCGGGCCGAAGCACCTGAACATCCGGATCACCCGCGCCAAGCTCGAGCAGTTGGTGGGCGACCTGGTGGACAAGACCGAGGGTCCGTGCCGGCAGGCGCTCAAGGATGCGGGTCTCTCGCCCGCCCAGATCGACGACGTGATCCTCGTCGGTGGCATGACCCGGATGCCCAAGGTCCAGGAGAAGGTCGAGCAGGTCTTCGGCAAGAAGCCCCACAAGGGCGTGAATCCCGACGAGGCGGTCGGGCTCGGCGCCGCCATCCAGGCGGCCGTGCTCTCGGGCGACGTGAAGGACGTGCTGCTGCTCGACGTCACACCCCTCTCCCTGGGAATCGAGACGCTCGGCGGAGTGTTCACGCGCATCATCGAACGCAACACGACGGTGCCGTGCCGGAAGAGCCAGGTCTTCTCGACGGCGGAGGACAACCAGACCGCCGTGTCGATCCACGTGCTCCAAGGCGAGCGCGACATGGCGCGCGACAACAAGACCATCGGCCGCTTCGAACTCGTGGGCATCCCGCCCGCGCCGCGCGGCATCCCGCAGGTGGACGTGACCTTCGACATCGACGCCAACGGGATCCTCCACGTCTCGGCGAAGGACATGGCCACGGGCAAGGAGCAGTCCATCGAGATCAAGGCCTCCTCCGGTCTCAGCGAGGAGGAGATCCGGAAGATGGTCCGGGACGCCGAGTCTCACGCGGAAGAGGACCATCGGCGCCGCGAAGTCGTGGAGGAGCGCAACCGCCTCGACGGGCTCGTCTATTCCACGGAGAAGAGCCTCAAGGAGTTCGGCGACAAGATCGACGCGGCGAGCCGGTCTTCCATCGAGGCGGCCATGGACAAGGCCAAGGAGGCGCTCAAGGGCGAGGACGTGGCCGCGATCCGCAGCGCGTTCGAAGGCCTGACGCAGGCCTCCCACCGCCTGGCCGAGGAGATGTACAAGAAAGCGGGCGGCGGCGAGGGTGGGCCTTCGCAGGGAGGCGGCGGACCGGCGCCGGGCGGGAAGGACGAAGGCGTCGTGGACGCGGACTTCGAGGAAGTGAAGTAGGATCCGGTTGACCCACCGGGGGGCCGAGCCGGCCCCCCGTTTCCGTTCCGGGGCTCGCGGGTCCCGAAAATGCCATAGGCCTCGTGGCGAAGCGCGATTACTACGACGTACTCGAGATCGACCGCAGCGCCGGCGAGGCCGAGATCAAACGGGCCTATCGCCGGCTCGCGCTGCGCTGGCATCCGGACCGCAATCCCTCCGACGACGCAGCCGAGGCCCGCTTCAAGGAACTGGCCGAGGCGTATCAGATCCTCTCCGACCCCGGTCGCCGGGCGGAGTACGACCGATTCGGCCATCGGGCGGCCTCCCAGGAACGACGCGGCGGCGCCGCGGACTTCGACCTGCGGACCCACGTCGACGACCTGTTCAGCGAGATCTTCGGCGACGTCTTCGGGCACCGGCGGCATCGAGGGCCGCGGCCCGAGCGTGGACAGGACCTTCGCTACAACCTCACCCTGGATTTCCGCGAGGCCGTCTTCGGCTGCACCCGGGACATCGAGATCCCCGTCCTGCGCGACTGTGCGGAGTGCCGCGGGAGCGGGGCCAGGAGGGGCACGGTTCCGGCTCCGTGTCCGGAGTGCCACGGGCAGGGCCGCGCCCGGTTCCAGCAGGGATTCTTCAGCGTCGAGCGGGAGTGCCCCCGCTGCCGAGGGGAAGGCCGGGTGGCGGCCGATCCGTGCCCCGCCTGCGGGGGGCGCGGAGTCGCCCAGCAGCGCCGACGCCTCTCGATCGCCGTGCCGGCGGGGGTCGACGAGGGTACCCGGCTGCGGGTCCCCGGGGAGGGCGAGCGGGGAACCCACGGGGGCCCGCCGGGTGATCTCTACGTGGTCCTGTCGGTGCGGCCGCACCCCCTCTTCCGCCGTCAGGGCGAAGACCTCGTGTGCGAGCTCCCCGTCTCCCTGGTTCAGGCCGTCTTGGGCGCGGAGTTGGAGATCCCCACCCTGGAGGAGAGCGTCGCGCTGGGAGTTCCCCCCGGGACCCAGCCCGGCGCCGTCCTGACGCTGAAGGGGCACGGCATTCCCACGGGCCGGGGGGGCCGCCGCGGGGACCTGAGGATCGTCGTGAAGGTCGAGATTCCGGCGAAGGTCACTGCCAAGCAGGAGAAGTTGCTGCGGGAGTTCGAGCGGCTCGGAGCCCGGAAGGGGACGTCCACCGCGGAACGCTCCCGGAAGACCGCACGGAAGCCCGCGGGCTGATTGCTCCCCGTCCTGGCCCTCTGGTACCCTTCTCGGCCCTGACCCCTCGCCTCGAATCGGACATGACACGTCCCACCGCCCTGGGCCTGTTCAGCCTCCTCGTGCTGGGTGCGGCGTGCGCCGCGCCCAGGACCCCTGTGCCCGTGCGGGAACCACCGCCGCCCGCGGTGGAAGCCTCCTCCGAAGCCGCGCCCCCGGCGCCGGCCCCTCCGTCTCCCTTGCGCCAGGAGCCGTCCCGTCCCTCACGGGACCGGGAGTGGCTGAGCCCCTGGGCTCCGCAGGTGCAGGAGCCTCCTGCCTCGGCGGCAGAGCCAGCACCCGAAGGAGGCGAGAGCGCCACAGAGCCGCGGGCCCGGAACCCGTGGGCGGAGCGTGCGTCCTTCTTCGAGGGCGCCGGCCGGCTCGCCGAAGCCGTGGAGGCTTGGGAGGTCGCGGCGCAGGAGTCGCCCGAAATCGAGGCGGACGAGTTCCGTCTCCGGGCACTGCACTTGGTCGAGGAGGCCGGGGAGGCGGAACTGATGCAGTTCATCTCCCGGTGTCCGTCCTGTCCCGCCAGCGGGATGGCGAGGCTTCGGATGGCCCTTCTCCTGCGGGCGGACGGCAGGCAGGCGGAAGCCGACGCCCTCCTCGCGGACGTCGAGCGGGAGTTCGGGGACCAGGCATCGGGACGGCGGGCCACGGAGCTCCGGCTGCGTTGGGCCGGTTCGTTGGAGCGCCCCGGCCTGTACGGCCTTCTGTTGCCGCTGTCGGGCCCCCTGCGGCCCTTCGGGGAGCGCGCTCTCAGGGGTGCCCTCCTGGCCAGCCGGCTCCTCTCGGGCGGTGAGGACCCCGGCATCCGCATCGCGGTTGCCGATTCGGCGGGAGACGCGGCGGTGGCCACGGCGGCTCTCAGGGAGTTGGCGGCCCGGGGGGTGCTCGGCGTGGTGGGCCCCCTCAAGGGCAACGTCGCCGTAGAGAGCAGCCGCGTCGGAAGAGAACTCGGAGTCCCCATCGTCTGCCTCACCCCCGCACCGGAGGCGGCCGGCGGTGGTGCGTTTCGGCTGTACCTGCGAGAGGAGGACGAGACCGCCCGTCTCGTCGAGTACGCCATCGACGAGAGGGGGATCGGCCGCTTCGCCATCCTCTACCCGGACACCGCGCTGGGCAGGCGCTACCGCGACCTGTTCTGGAGCGAAGCGGTCCGGCGCGGCGGGGAAATCACGGGAGTCGAGGCCTTCGACCCCGCGACCCGCGCCCCCGACGAGGCCATCCAGAGACTCACGGGGGTTTACGGGCTGAGCGCGGAGGAGGTTCGGGAGCGCTTCCTGGAGGATGAGCGCGTCCGTGTCCAGCGGGAGAGAGACCTCCTGCTCGCGCTCGACTTCGGCGGCGTGTCGGAAGCCCAGGCCGCGGAGACCGAGCCCGACGAGGCCGGTCCGGCGGAACGTCCCTCCGACGAAGCGGAAGAGATCGAGGTGGACGAGGAGCGGCTTGCCCGTTACCGCCCCGAGCCGATCGTCGACTTCGAGGGGCTCTTCCTTCCGGTATCGGGGCTGGAAGCGGCCCAGGTGGCCCCCCAGATGGCCTTTCACGACGTGGAGCGGATCGTCCTCCTCGGGCTCCGCACATGGAATTACCCGGCCTTCGTCGAGGTCGGCGAGGATTCCGTGGCGGGGGCCCTCTTCGCGGGCGAGTTCGATCCGTCCCGGCCCGAGGCGCGGCAATTCGTCGACGCGTACCGGGCACGATACGGCGAGCCCCCGGGAGTGATCGAGGCGTACGCCTACGATGCCGTGTCCGTCATGGTCTTCGGGGGAACGGGGTTCGGAGAGGAGACCCGGGACTCCCTGCGCCGCAGGCTCGGCTCCCTGTGGGCGGTGGGCGCCGTGACGGGGCCCCTCACGACCCACCCCGGGGGCGACATCTCCGCCCAGCCCAAGATCTTCACCGTCCGCGCCGGGCGCATCGTCCCGGCACAGTGAATCCCCCTTCTCCGGCTTCCCCCGTTCTGTTAGACTCCCATGCCTTGCCTGTGGCTAGCCTCCCGTCCGGGAGATGCCCGCCAGGCGGTGTGCTGGAGTAGCGCCGCCCCCGATTTCTCCCCGAATACCGTTCGATTGCAGGGAGCCGCCCCTGTGGCGCCGACGTCGGGTCGTGCGCCGCGACGGGTGCGTGCCTGCTCGGGGTGTCCGCGCTTCTCCGAAGGGTCGTCCGATGTGGAAGGGGTCTCGCCTCGTCAACGGCGTCGTCGCAGCCGCGTTCGCCGCCATCACGATCGGGTTCTGGGCGCTGGGAAACCGTCCCAGCGCCGAGCCTCCATGGCCCTCCCAGGTGGCGGGCATGTCCTTCTCGCCCCTGCGCATGGGGGAGGATCCTGCGGAGGGCGAGTTTCCCCCCCGCGAGGAGATCGACGCGGACCTGTCCCTGCTGGCCGGGAAGGTGCGCTCCATCCGCACCTACGGCGTCGGGGGGACGCTCGCGGAGATCCCCGCGCTGGCCCGGCGTCACGGCATGACCGTGACCGCGGGCGCCTGGCTCACCGCGAATCTCGAGGACAACGAGCGGGAGATCGCCAAGCTCGTCGAGGTAGCCCGCCACAACCGCAACGTAACGAGGCTGATCGTCGGCAACGAGACCGTGCTGCGCGGGGACCTGTCTCCAGAGGCCCTGATCGAATACCTCGACCGGGTGCGGGCGGCCGTCCGGGTGCCGGTGAGCACGGGCGAGCCGTGGCACGTCTGGCTCAAGCACCCCGCCCTGGCTGCGCACGCCGACTACGTGGCGGCCCACATGCTCCCCTACTGGGAAGGGGTGCCCCTAGAGGAGGCCGTCGACGCGGTGATCGAAGACTACGAACAGCTCCGGGCGGCCTTCCCGGGCAAGCCGGTGGTCTTCGCCGAGGTGGGCTGGCCGAGCAACGGACGCACGCGCAGGAGCTCCGTGGCCTCCCAGGCGAACGAGGCGATCTTCCTGCGCAGGTTCCTCGCCCGCGCCCAGGCGGCGCGGTACGACTACTACCTGATGGAGGCCTTCGACCAGCCCTGGAAGACCGAGACCGAGGGAGCCGTGGGCGCCTACTGGGGGGTCTACGACGTCTACCGCAACCAGAAGTTCGCCTTCACGGAGCCCGTGGTGCGGATCCCCCAGTGGAGGGCGCTGGCAGGTGCGGCGGCGCTGATCGGCTTCCTCATGCTGGCCACGCTCCTGATCGACAGCGGCACGCTTCGGCGCCGTGGGCGTGGTTTCCTCGCCGCGCTCGCCAACGGGCTGGGTGCCGGCGTGGTCTGGATCGCCTACGACTACGGCCACCAGTACCTTACGCCGTTCACGGTGACGGTGGGCGCGGTGCTGGCCGTGGGCCTCCTCGGGGTTGCCCTGGTGCTGCTCACCGAGGGTCACGAACTGGCCGAGGCCCGTTGGGTGACCCGCCGTCGCCGCTCGTTCGAGTCTCCTGGGGCGGCCGAGGGCCGGGGAGAGGTGCCCCTTCCCAAGGTATCCATCCACGTGCCGGCCTACAACGAGCCCCCCGAGATGATGGTGGGTACGCTCGACGCCCTGGCCCGGCTCGATTACCCGGACTACGAGGTCCTGGTCATCGACAACAACACCAAGGATCCGTCCGTGTGGCAGCCCGTGGAGAAGCGCTGCCGGGAGCTCGGCGGACGGTTCCGATTCTTCCACGTGGACCCGCTCCCGGGGTTCAAGGCCGGGGCCCTGAACTTCGCCCTGGCCCGCACGGCGGCGGACGTCGAGGTGGTGGCGGTCATCGACAGCGACTACCAGGTGACCCCGGGCTGGCTGCGAGACCTCGTGCCCCACTTCCGTCGGCCGGAAATAGGCTTCGTCCAGGCCCCCCAGGACTACCGAGACGGCGGGGAGAGCCTCTTCAAGGGCATGTGCCACGCCGAGTACCGGGGGTTCTTCCACATCGGCATGGTCACCCGCAACGACCGCAACGCCATCATCGAGCACGGCACGATGACGATGATCCGGGCCGACGTCCTCCGAGAGGTCGGCGGGTGGGCGGAGTGGTGCATCACCGAGGACGCGGAGCTGGGCCTGAGGATCTTCGAGCAGGGGTACGAGGGCGCCTACGTCGAGCGCAGCTACGGCGTGGGACTCATGCCCGACACCTTCCTCGACTACAAGAAGCAGCGGTTCCGCTGGGCCTACGGTGCGATCCAGATCCTTCGCCGGCACCGACGCACGCTCCTCGGTCGGCAAGCCGGAAAGCTGACCTGGGGACAGCGCTACCACTTCGTGGCGGGGTGGCTGCCGTGGGTCGCGGACGGGCTCAACCTCTTCTACACGGCTGCGGCGCTTGCCTGGTCCGGGGCCATCGTGCTCGATCCGAAGCACGTGGACCCGCCGCTGGCCGTGTTCATCCTGCCGCCCCTGGCGCTCTTCTTCTTCAAGGTGGCCAAGCTGGTGTCCCTCTACCGCTCCCGGGTGGGAGCCACGCGGGCACAGACGTTCTCCGCGGCGCTGGCCGGTCTGGCGCTCTCTCACACCATCGCGAAGGCGGTGATCCAGGGGTTCGTCACGACGGGAAAACCGTTCTTCCGCACGCCGAAGTGCGAGAACCGCCCGGCCGCGGTCCAGGCGCTTCTCCACGCGGCCGAGGAGGCAGGTCTCGGGGCCGCCCTGTGGCTCGCCGCGCTCGGTGTCGCAGTCCAGCAGGGCCGGGAGATGCCCGGCGCCCTGCTGTGGTCGATGGCGCTGCTGGTGCAGTCCCTGCCGTACCTCGCGGCGGTGGTCCTCTCCTGGATCAGCTCTCTCCCCGCCCGTCCGCCGGCGCCCGCGGCACACCGGGCGCTGCCCCTTCCGGGGAGGGCCTGATCGAGAGGGAACGCGTCGCACCCGGCAAGAGAGAAGGGAGCGGGGACGTCCCGCGTCCCCGCCCCCTTCCGCGCCTTCCCCGGAACCCCGCGCATCGGGATCCCGGGGGGACCGCCCTCCGGGGAGCGTTCCTGGTGCTCTCTCGCCTCAGCAGCGTAGCCGCGGCGCATGAGAGCGGGATGAAGCCCCGCTTAGAAGTCAATGAGCTCCGCGCTCCCCACGTCGCCGGATCGTTGCTGGTCCCGGAGCCTGGGGGCATACTGGCGGGGCGATGCGGCGCTTCGGAACGCTTCTCGTCCTCGGCGCGTCCCTTGTGGGGTGTGCCGGCCTCGGCACCCGCCCGGTCCCTCCCCGGGTCGTCCTGACGGACCTGCGGCTGGGCGACGCGACCCTCTTCGCGCAGCACTACGTCCTCGCGCTGGAGGTGCAGAACCCGAACTCCTTCGAACTGGCGTTGGAAGGGATGGACTGCGAACTTCTGCTAAACGGCGAACCCTTCGCCGCGGGGGTGTCTTCTCAGCCCGTCTCCATTTCCCCCTACGGAGTCGGCTCCCTCGAGGTCGCGGTCACGAGCACGCTGCTCGAGGTGGTCCGCCAGGTGGCCGGGTTGGAGCGCTCCGGGGCCGAGCGCTTCCGGTGGCAGCTCCGAGGGCACGTGGGGCTGCGGGGTGCCGGAAGGCTCCCCTTCGATTCCGGCGGCGAGGTGTCCCTGGTTCCCCGCAAGATCCTCAAGGCCCCCTGAATCCTGGGTCCGCCGGGCTGCGGCTCAAGAGTGCCAGGACCTCACGGGCGGATGATCCCACACTTCCGGGCAA
>CAZGRT010000328.1:0-2436 GCA_964528225.1 uncultured Thermodesulfobacteriota bacterium
CGGCGCCGTGGCTCCTGGTGAACGCGGTGAGGAGCGCGGTGCGCTCTCGGACCCAAGTGCTGGTGACGGTGGCGGACATCTCCGCCCAGAAGGAAGCGGAGGACGCCCTGCGGGCCGCCAAGCAGGCGGCGGAGGCAGCCACGGTAGCCAAGAGTGAGTTCCTGGCCAACATGAGCCACGAGATCCGCACGCCGATGAACGGCGTCATCGGGATGCTGGAACTGCTGCTTGACACCGGCCCGGCGGCCGAGCAACGAGAGTACCTGGAGATGGCCCAGGCCTCAGCCGAGTCGCTCCTTCGGGTGATCAACGACATCCTGGATTTTTCCAAGATCGAAGCGGGCAAGCTGGAGCTCCACGAGATCCCCTTCGATCTCGACGTTTTTCTGGCCCGAGCCCTCGACGGACTGGCCTTCGCCGCCCAGCGCAAGGGGCTCGAATTCCACCTGCAACGCAAAGCCGCCGTGGCCAGGTGGCTGGTCGGAGACCCGGGACGCCTGCGTCAGATCCTGGTCAACCTGGTCGGCAATGCCGTCAAGTTCACCGAGGCGGGGGGGGTCACCGTAGTCGTCGCCCCTTGGGAGGGGCCGGCAGCGCCAGACGAGCAGGCCGTCCATTTCGCCGTGCGGGACACCGGCCCTGGCGTACCGGATGAGAAGCGCGGCCGCCTCTTCCGGAGCTTCAGCCAGGTAGACGGTTCTACCACACGCAGGTACGGGGGCACGGGCCTCGGGCTGGCGATCTCCAAGGACATCGTGGAGCGCATGGGCGGCGAAATCTGGTGCGAGAGCACGCCGGGGGGCGGCTCGGCCTTTCACTTCCGGGTGCCCCTGCGCCTCTCCGAGCCGCCCCGGGACCCGGCCGGAGAGGCGTCGGTCCCCGACGGCCAGCGCGTTCCGGTCGAGGAAGTCGGGCCTCGGCCGACGACCGAGCCGGACCTTTCGGGCAACAGACGAGTCCTCCTCGCCGAGGACAACCCGATCAACTGCAGGCTCGCCACAACCCTCCTGCAGCGCCACGGGTGGGAGGTCGTGGCCGTGGGGAACGGTCAGGAGGCGGTCCGGGTCTGGGCCCCCGGCCGCTTCGCGGCCGTCTTGATGGACGTGCAGATGCCGCTGCTGGACGGGCTCGAGGCCACCCGACAGATCCGGGCACGGGAACGGAACGAGCCCGGGAGGGGGCGCACCCGCATCATCGCCCTCACGGCCCACGCCAGGAGCGAGGACCGCGAGCGCTGCCTCCAAGCGGGGATGGACGACTTCCTGACCAAGCCGGTCCGTCGCGAAGCCCTCCTCGCGGCCCTGGGTGGCCGCGGGCGCCCGCCTGCCCCCGCCTGGGAGGTCCCGGGCGCAAGGGCGGCGGCCGATCTGACCCAAATGCGGGCCGTGCTCGAGGGGGACGAGACCATCGTGCGGGAACTCGTGGGGAGCTTCCTCTCCTCGGCACCCGCCCAGATCGAGAGCCTGCGCCAGGCTGCGGCCGGTGAGGAATGGGAAGCGGTGGCGCGCTCTGCACACGCGCTGAAAGGCGCGATGCTCAACTTCGGGGCCGAGACTGCCGCGCGCGTTGCCGGGGAACTGGAACGGGCGGCCCGGCAACGGGCGCAGGCGGCCGTGGCCCAGACCCTGCACCGGATCGAGAAAGAGCTCGCGCGGGTGTTCGAAGCTCTCGGGACCGAAGTGGCGAGGAGCCCCGCGGTAGGGATGGGCCGCGAGGTGGCCCCGCCCCCCGCTGAACTCGGCCTGCCGACCTAGCCCGCTCACCTGCCCGGTCTACGCCTGTCCCGCCTTGGCGGCGGCTTGCCCAGCTTCCCCTCGCTCGCCAGGAGGGCCGGGTTCCAGTACCCTCCCCATGGTCGTGAGACAGGGAGGACACCCATGCCAGGAAGCAGGAGACGCCCGCCACCTCGAACCGTGGCGACGATTCCCGCTATCTACGCGGCGGTGGGAGCGACCTGGATCCTGCTCTCCGACTCCTTCCTCGCCTGGCTAGGGGTTCCGGCGGGCATCCTCACCCGGATGCAGACGGCCAAGGGCTGGGCCTTCGTGGCCGTGACCGCCCTGGTCCTCTATGGGCTGCTCCAGGGACGCGACGCGGCGATCGAGCGTTCCGCAGAGGCTTTGCGGGACAGCGAGGAGAGACTTCGCCGGGCCGTCACCGACGCCCCCTTCCCCTGCTCATCCACGCCGAAGACGACACCATCCTCCACGTGAGCCGCTCCTGGTGCGAGATCGGCGGTTACCCCCGGGAGGAGCTCGCCACCATCGGCGACTGGACCGAGAGGGCGTACGGCGAGCGCCGGGAACCTGTTCTTCCACCTCTCGGACCAACTCGGGGCCTGGGCAGGGCGGTCGGGCCCGGACATCGGTTTCGCTTCCACAACCGCCTGGTCTCGCTCGACGCCACCGTGATCACCCTGTGCCTGAGCCTGTTTCC
>CAZGRT010000329.1:0-2101 GCA_964528225.1 uncultured Thermodesulfobacteriota bacterium
GCTTTCCGCCGTGGGGTTCGGGCCGTACCGCCCGCTGGAGTCGAACGACACGCCGGAGGGGAGGGCGCGGAACCGCCGCATCGAGATCAAGCTGGTTCCCCTGGAATCGCCTTGGGTGGGCGGGCAGGATCCCGCCGCCGACGAGGCACCGGCGGAGACGCCCGGCACGGAGCCGGAGGCGCAGCCCCCGGCCGAGCCGCCCGCAGAGGGCCAGGGGGCGCCCGCGCCGGCCTCCGGGACGTCCCCACCGGAGCGGGAGGGTGGGGGAGGACCGAGAGGCGGGCTCGCGGGGAACCCTGCGCGCTCGGCGCAGGGCGGCAGCCGGCTCAGTACAGGGCGTCGCGCCCCCGTTCCGCGGTGCGGATCCGCACCACGTCGTCCACCGGGAGGACGAAGATCTTGCCGGCGCCGATGCGGCCCGTGTTGCAGACCTCCCGGATGGCGTCCACCACCTCGGCCACCCTTTCGTCCTCAAGCACGATCTCGACCCGGCTCTTCGCGAAGAACTTCGGCACGAAACCCCTCTTCTCCGAATAGCGCATCTGCCCGAGCGGCTTCCCGATTCCCATGACGCTGTCCACGGTGAGGCCCGGCGCCCCGAGTTCGAACAACCGGTCGCGCAGCTGGTCCAGGAAATCCGTGTTCACGATGGCTTTGACGAGTTTCACGGGTCCGCTCCGATGGAAGTGCCCCCCGCCCGCGCGCGTGGGAGGACGATGTTCGCAGTCAAACATGGGCGCCGGGTCTCGTCAAGCGGGGAGGCTTTGCCCTTGAAACCCCGGGAAGGCCTGTGATAACCATGCGCGCTTACCATTTCGCACGCCCCTCGACTGCCGGTGGTGCGCTGGGGTGGTCCCGGCGTAGGAAGGCGGGGTGAAGGGGGCGGAGGCCAAACCACGAGACGGAGGTAACCCATGGCTGTTGCAACGATGCGGGAGATGCTGGAGGCGGGGGTCCACTTCGGACACCAGACCCACCGCTGGAACCCGAAGATGAAGCGGTTCATCTTCACCGAGCGCAACGGGATCCACATCGTCGACCTGTCCCAGACGGTGAAGCTGTTCCGGGACGCCTACGAGATGGTGCGGGATGCCGCATCCCGCGGGGGGCGTGTGCTCTTCGTGGGCACGAAGAGACAGGCTGCGGATATCGTGCAGGAAGAGGCGGCGCGCTGTGGCGAGTTCTTCATCAGCCACCGGTGGCTGGGGGGGACGCTGACGAATTTCCAGACCATCAAGCGCAGCATCGAGAGGCTTCGGGAGATGGACCGGATCCTGAGCGATGGGACGGTGGATCTCCTGCCGAAGAAGGAAGGTCTCAAGATCGAGCGGGAACGGGCCAAGCTGGAGAGGAGCCTCGGCGGCATCAAGGACCTCAAGAACCTCCCCAAGGTCGTGTTCATCGTGGACCCGGCGCGGGAGGACATCGCGGTGCGCGAGGCCAACCGCCTGGGCATCCCGATCGTGGCGATCACGGACACCAACTGCGACCCGGATCTGATCGACTGGCCGATTCCCGGCAACGACGACGCCATCCGGTCGATCAAGCTGTTCACGTCCAAGGTGGCGGAGGCCGTCTTGGAGGGGAAGGGCAAGCAGCAGGACCTCTTCCAGGAGGAGGCGAGTGAGGACTCCCCGGTGGTGGAGTCCGAGGACGAGGGGGCGGCCGAGGCCACCGAGGAATACGTGGTCGACGCTGAATAGACGGTTTCGGGCCGATCGGGCCCGCGAGCTTGGGAGGAGACAGGTACCATGAGCGTGAGCGCAAGTGTGGTGAAGGAGCTCCGGGAGAAGACCGGGGCAGGGATGATGGACTGCAAGAAGGCGCTGCAGGAGATGGGCGGCGACCTGGAGAAGGCGGCGGACTTCCTGCGGAAGAAGGGCCTCGCCGACGCGGCGAAGAAGGCCGGCCGCATCGCCTCCGAGGGGTTGGTGCACGCCTACATCCACGCGGGCGGGCGGATCGGGGTTCTCGTGGAGGTGAACTGCGAGACCGACTTCGTGGCGCGCACGGACAAGTTCCGGGACTTCGTGAACAACGTGGCCCTTCACATCGCGGCGTCGAACCCCCGGTGGCTCGACCGGGATGGGGTGCCGGCCGG
>CAZGRT010000330.1:0-2768 GCA_964528225.1 uncultured Thermodesulfobacteriota bacterium
CTGATCCTCGCCCCCTCCGCCGCCAACCCGCCGGATCTCCGGGCCCGGCTCCTCGCGCGCTACCGGGAGCGGCTGGAGGCGCTGGGGGCGGCCGCGGCGTGGACCGGCGACGGGTGGTTCGCGCTCGGGGCGTTCCGCCTGCTCCAGGCCCTGGGGGCCTTCGGGAAGCTCGGGGGCCGCCTGGGGAAGCCGGGGTTCCTGGAGCACGCCGCGGCGGCCCTGCGCCACCTGGAGGAGCACCTGGGGGAGAGGGGGCGCTCGGAGTTCCCGGCGCTGTGGGACGCGGTCATCCGCTGCCGGGCGCGGTGGGCGGACCGCGCTCCCGAAGCGCCCGCCTGATCGCCCGGGGTCAGCTCCTCAGATCGCGCCCGCCTCCGCGAGCCCGTCGATCTCCGCCGCCGAGAGCCCCAGAGTTTCCTGCAGGATCTGCCGGGTGTGCTGTCCCAGGGTGGGGGAGGGGCTCCGCACGACCTGGCGCGGCGCGCCCGAGAGCTTGATGGGGGACCCTGCCATCTTGACCCGCCCCGCCACGGGGTGCTCGGCCTCGACGATCATCTCCCGCGCGGCCACCTGGGGGTCGGAGACGACCCGGTCCACGGTGTTGATTGGGCCGCAGGGGATCCCTGCCGCCTCCAGCGCCGCCAGCCACTCGGCCACGGTGCGCTCCCGGAAGGCCTCGTCGAGCAGGGGCTCGAGGCTCCCCCAGTTCTCCGTGCGGTCGTGGTTGGTCCGGTACGCCGGGTGCTCCACGAGGTTGGGCCGGCCGATCACCCGGCAGAACTTGCCCCACAGGGCGTCGTTGCCCACGGCGATGATGAGGTAGCCGTCGGAGGCCGCCACCGAGGTGAACGGGGTGATGGAGGGGTGGCGGTTCCCGATGGGCTCCGGGGCCGCGCCGGAGACCTCGTAGCGGGCGATCGCGTTCTCGAGGATCGCCACCTGGCCGTCGAGCATGGCCACGTCCACCATCTGCCCGAGCCCGGTGCGCTCCCGGGCGCGCAGCGCCGCCAGGATGCCGATGGCCGTGAAGAGCCCCGCGGTGATGTCGCCGATGGACGCGCCCACCCGGGTGGGCAGCCCCCCCGGCTGGCCCGTGATGCTCATGATGCCCCCCATGCCCTGCACCACCACGTCGTAGGCGGGCTTGAGGCGGTAGGGCCCGGTGTTGCCGAAGCCGGAGGTGGCCGCGTACACGAGCTGGGGGTTCTCCTCGGCGAGCCGCTCGTACCCGAGCCCCAGCTTCTCCATGGTGCCGGGCCGGAAGTTCTCGGCCAGGACGTCGAAGTGCCGCACCAGCCGGAGCAGGATGCCCTTCGCGCGCTCGTCCTTGAGGTTCAGGGTGATGCTCTTCTTGTTGCGGTTGAGGCTCATGAAGTAGGCGCTCTCGGTGCCTACGAAGGGGCCGAAGTGGCGGGCGTCGTCGCCGGTGTCGGGTACTTCGACCTTGACCACGTCGGCGCCCAGGTCGCCGAGCACCATGGTGCAGTAGGGCCCGGCGAGCACCCGGGTGAGGTCGAGAACCTTGATCCCCTCCAGGGGGCGCCGCGTCGTCATGGGGTCTCGCTCCTCGAAGGCGGGGTCAACCGATCATGCGGGCCGGGAGCCACGTGGCCATCCCGGGGAACACGGACAGGATCACGATGCCGACCAGGAGGAGCACGATGAACGGCACCACTCCCTTGAGCACCGTCGCGATCGGGATGTCGGGCGCCACGCCCTGGACGATGTAGAGGTTCAGGCCCACCGGCGGGGTCACGAGGCCAGCCTCGAGGTTGAGGGTCATGATCACGCCGAACCAGATCGGGTCGAACCCCAGCCCCATGATGATGGGGTGCAGGATCGGGGAGATGATGAGGATGATGGCCACCGGCGGGAGGAAGCACCCGAGCACCAGCAGGAGGATGTTGATCAGGACCATGACGACCCAGCGGTTCACCTCCAGCGCCACGATGGCCTCGGCCAGGGACTGGGCGATGTAGAGGTTGGTGAGCACCGAGCCGAACAGGAACGAGGTGGCGATGATCATCATGATCATCGTGCTCTCCCGGGCGGTGCGCAGCAGGATGTCCGCGATCTGGCGGGGGCGGTAGGTCTGGTACAGCACCGCGACCGTCACCAGGATGAGGAACGCCCCCACGGCCGCCGCCTCGCTCGGCGTGGCCCAGCCGGTGTAGAGGGAGCCGAGCACCAGGCCCACCACCACCAGGAACGGGACGGTCTTGACCGAGGACGAGATCTTCTCGCTCCACGTGTAGGACTGGGCCTCGGCGGCGGCCGCCGCGGCGAGGCTCCCCTCGCGCCTGCGTTCCCCGCGCTGCACCAGGAACACCCACACGCTGAAGAGCGCGGTCACCAGCAGGCCGGGGATGATGCCGGCGATGAAGAGCTTGCCGATGGAGGTCTCGGTGGCGATGCCGTAGACGATCATGGTGACGCTGGGCGGGATCAGGATGCCCAGGGTCCCCCCGGCGGCGATGATGCCGGTGGCGAGGCCGTCCCTGTAGCCCCGTTTGCGCATCTCCGGGATGCCCATGGTGCCGATGGCCGCGGCACAGGCCGGGCTTGAGCCCGTGAGCGCGGCGAACACGGCGCAGGAGGCGATGTTCGACACCCCCAGACCCCCGGGAATGCGGTGCAGCCACTTGTGGAAGCACTCGTAGAGGTCCGACCCCGCCCGGGTGACCGCGACGATCATTCCCATGAAGATGAACAGCGGGATGGAGAGGAGACCGAAGTCGTTGACCCCCTCGAAGACGTTCTCCCCCACC
>CAZGRT010000331.1:0-2866 GCA_964528225.1 uncultured Thermodesulfobacteriota bacterium
CTGTTCCTCGCGGGGCAGATCAACGGGACGTCGGGCTACGAGGAGGCCGCCGCCCAGGGGGTGCTGGCGGGGGTGAACGCGGCGCTGCGGGCCGGCGGCGGTGCACCGGTGGTGGTGGGCCGGCAGGAGGGGTACCTCGGGGTGCTCGTGGACGACCTCGTCACCCGCGGCGTGGCCGAGCCGTACCGGATGTTCACGAGCCGGGCCGAGTACCGGCTCCTGCTGCGGGAGGACAACGCGGACCTGCGGTTGACACCCCTGGGCCTCCGGGTCGGGAGCGTCCCCGGGGGGAGGGCGGCCCGGTTCGAGCGGAGGAAGAGGGCCCTCGCGGCGCTGCGGAGCTTCCTGGAGGGCACCCGGCTGGCGCCCTCGCCCGCCGCGGAGCGCGCTTTCCGGGAGGCCGGGACGGCCCCGCTCCGGCAGGCGGCGAGCCTCGCGGAGCTCCTCACGCGGCCGGAGATCGGGCTGGCGGTGCTCCGCCCCCTGGTCGCGGGATGGCCGGACGCGGACCCGCGGGACGAGGAGACGGCGGAGGTGGAGATCAAGTACGCGGGCTACGTCCGCCGCGACCTGGAGACCCTCGAGCGGGTCCGGCGCCTCGAGCACACGGCGCTGCCCGCGGACCTGGACTACGGCCGCGTGGCCGGGCTCACCGAGGAGGTGCGCCAGGTCCTGGTCGCGGTGCGACCCCTCTCCCTCGGACAGGCGCAGCGGATCCGGGGGATGCGGCCCGCGGCAGTCTCCGCGCTCCTGGTGCACCTGCGAAAGACGGGGGCCCTGTGAGCCCCGGTCCGTTCGGGGCCCTGGCGGCCCTGCGGGAGGGGCTCGACCTCGATCGGCTGGAGCGGTACGCGCAGGAGCTGGAGCGCTGGAACCGGGCCGTGCGCCTCGTGGGGCCGAGGGACCTGCCCGGGATCCGGGTGCAGATCGCGGACGCGCTGTGGCCCTTCCTCCTGCACCCCCCGCGCTTCCCCCTGCTCGACGTGGGCAGCGGCGCGGGCCTGCCGGCGCTGCCGGTGGCGGTGGCCTTTCCCGGCGCCGCGATCACCTGCCTCGAGCCCCAGGGGAAGCGGGTGAGCTTCCTCCGCCACGCGGTCCGGGCCGTGGGCCTGGCGGGGGTGCGGGTCGTCCAGGGGCGCGCCGAGGAGGCCGCCGGCCGGGACCCGAGCCTGCGGGAAGCCTTCGCGACCGTCACGGCGCGGGCGGTGGCATCCCCCGAGGCGCTCCTCGCGCTGGCGGACCCGTACCTGGCGCCGGAGGGCGCCGCGTTCCTTCCCCGGGGCGACGAGGAGCCGGCGCGCCCGGGGGGGTGGGACCTCGTCCTCGACGAACCCTACGCCGGCCCCGAGGGCGTGGGGCGCCGCCGCCTCCAGGTCTACGCCCGTGCAGCGGGGGCGCCGGCCGGTCGGTGAGCGTTTCACGTGAAACACGTGCCGGAGGGTCCGGGCGGGGCGTTCGCGGCCTCCGCGGAGGGCGTTCCGTTCGTGCCAGCCCCTGTGGTAAGTTCTGCCGTCCCGGGAGGTCGCCATGAGCCGAATCTTGTCGGTCGCCAATCAGAAGGGCGGGGTCGGGAAGACCACCACCGCCGTGAACCTCGCCGCGTCGGTCGCCGCGGCGGAGAAGCGGGTTCTGCTCTTCGACGCCGACCCCCAGGCCAACGCCTCGAGCGGGGTGGGGGTGCGGCCGGCCGAGGGGGAGCTCACCTCCTACGAGGTCCTCACGGGTCAGGCGCCCCTCGAGGGGGCGGTCCGGGCCACGTCGCTCGCGCACCTCCACATCGTCCCGGCCAGCCGCGACCTCGCCGGGGCCGAGGTGGAGCTGGTGGGGGCGTCGCGCCGGGAGTACCGGCTGCGGGAGGCGCTGCAGGGGGCCGGGGACGACTACGACTACATCTTCGTGGACTGCCCGCCGAGCCTGGGCCTCCTCACGATCAACGCCCTCGTCGCGTCGGACGCGGTGATCATCCCGCTCCAGTGCGAGTACTACGCGCTGGAGGGCCTCTCCCAGCTCCTCCAGACCGTGCGCACCGTCAAGCGGGGCTTCAACCAGAAGCTCGACGTGGAGGGCATCGTCCTCACCATGTTCGACGCCCGCAACAACCTCAGCCACCAGGTGGCCGAGGAGGTGAAGCGGCACTTCAAGGACAAGGTGTTCCGCTCGGTCATCCCGCGCAACGTGCGGCTGAGCGAGTCTCCCAGCCACGGCAAGCCCGCGCTGCTCTACGACATCCGCTCGACCGGGGCCCAGAGCTACCTCCGGATGGCCCGGGAGCTGCTCCGGCCGGCGCGGCGCGCGCCGGCCGCCGCCTGATCCTTCGTCCCGTCTCGCAAAGGGGGACCGCCATGCCCGCCTCGCCCAAGCGCCACAGGAAAGCCCTGGGGATGGGCCTCGACGCCCTCCTGCCCGACCGGCTGGAGGGCGAGTTCTTTCTGTGTGCAGTGGAGGATATCCACCCCAGCCCGCACCAGCCCCGGCAGCAATTCCCCGAGGAGGCACTCCAGGAGTTGGCCGATAGCATTCGGGAGAAAGGCTTGATCCAACCGGTGATCCTGCGCCGGAGTGCAGAGGGGCGTTATGAACTCATCGCTGGAGAACGCCGCTGGCGGGCGGCGCAACGGGCCGGGCTCAAAGAACTGCCCGCCGTGCTGCGCGAAGCGGCCGATGAGGAGGTGCTGGAGCTTGCCCTCGTGGAAAACCTGCAGAGGGAAGACCTCAACCCGCTTGACCAGGCGGAGGCCTACCAACTCCTGCTCGACAAGCTGTGTCTTACCCAGGAAGAAGTGGCCCAGCGAATCGGCAAGTCTCGGGTCGCCGTGGCCAACACCGTGCGCCTCTTGGCTTTGCCCCCGGCCGCCCTCAAAGCGCT
>CAZGRT010000332.1:0-6053 GCA_964528225.1 uncultured Thermodesulfobacteriota bacterium
GTACGGGGAGATCATGAGGGCCTTGAAGCGGACGATCTCCTCGACCATGCTCTCGAGCCGCTCGACCTCCTTGATGATGTGCTCCGCATACTCCCGCAGGGGGTCCCCCGGGTCGAGGCGCTCGCGAATCCTTCGGGCGAAGCCGCCGATGGTGACCATGGGGTTGCGGACCTCGTGGGCGACCCCCTCGGCCATCTGCCCCAGGGCGCCCAGCTTCTCCTCGGTCACCCGCTTCGCCTCCAGGGTGCGGAGGTTCAGCAGGCTGCGCACCCTCGCCATCAACTCCTGGGGGTTGAACGGCTTGGTGACGTAGTCGTCGGCTCCCGTGTCGAGCCCCCGGATCTTGTCGGGGATCTCGCGCTTGGCGGTGAGCATCACGACCGGGATCTTTCGGGTGCGCTCCGAGGACTTGAGCCGCCGGCACACCTCGAACCCGTCCAGCTTGGGCATCATCACGTCGAGGATCACTAGGTCCGGGTCCTCCGAGGCCACTTTTTCGAGCGCCTGCTCGCCGTCGTAGGCCTCGCGGGTCTCCAGGCCGAGCGCCTTGAGGCGCTTCGTGAGGAGCTCCACGTTGTCGGCGTTGTCGTCCACCACCAGGATTCTGGGCGGGTTGTTCACGCTGTTCGCCCCCGGATGAAGGTTGCCACCTGCTCGGGCAGTCGGCGCACGTCCACCGGCTTGGCGATGTACCCGTCGCAGCCCGCCTCGAGCGCCCGCTCCCGATCCCCCACCATGGCGTAGGCCGTGAGCGCCACCACCGGCACCCGCGCCGAGGCCGGGTCTTCCTTGAGGCGGCGGGTCGCCTCGAAGCCGTTCATGCCGCCGAGGTTGAGGTCCATGAGGATGAGGTCCGGCAGCCCCTGGGCCACCAGTTCCAGCGCTTCCTCCCCGCTCGCGGCCTCCACCACGCTGTAGCCGGCATACCCGAGGACCTTCGCCACGAGGGCCCGGTTGTCTTCGTTGTCCTCGACCACGAGCACGGTCGCCCTCATGTGCGCCTCTCCGTCCGCGCCGCGCGCCGCGGCAGCCAAATCGAGAACCGGCTCCCCACGCCCACCCGACTCTCAACCGTGATGCGGCCTCCATGGAGTTCCACGAGCCTCTTCGCGATGCTCAGCCCCAACCCCGTCCCTCCGTGGGAGCGCGTCGTCGAGCCGTCCAACTGGGTGAACGCCACGAAGATGTCGTCGATCTTCTCGGCGGGGATCCCCGCGCCGCTGTCCGAGACCTCGGCGACCACCCCCGGGACTCCCTCGTGGTCGGCCGGCCGGACCGCTATATTCACCCCACCTTGGTCGGTGAATTTGATAGCATTGTTGACCAGGTTGTTCAACACCTCCCGGATCTTGTTGGGGTCCGCCTCGATCCGCACGTCTCCGGGTTCGACCACGGCCCTGCACTCGATGCCCTTCGGTTCGGCCAGGGCCCGCAGGTCCTCCGCCACCTCCAGGGCCAGCGCCCCGACATCGAAGGGATGGACCTCCAGGTCCATGCGCCCGGCCTCGATCTTGGAGAGGTCGAGGATGTCGTTGATGAGCCTCAGCAGGTGCTCGGCGTTCTTCTCCACCCGCGCCAAGCTCTTCCTCTGCTCGTCGCTCACGGGGCCGTCGACGCCGTCGAGGACGAGCCGCGTGTACCCGAGGATGGAGTTCATGGGGGTGCGCAGTTCGTGGCTCATGTTGGCCAGGAACTCGCTCTTGAGGCGATCGAGTTCCTGAAGGTTCCGGTTCGCCTCCTCGAGCGCGTGGGTCCGCTCCTGGACCTTCTGCTCCAGGGTCCGGTTGAGTTCCCGCACCTCGTCGTAGAGCCGCGCGTTGGTGATGGCCAGGGCCAGCTCGCTGGCCAGGGCCTCGAAGGCCTCCACGAACTTCTCCGAGAACCCCCCCCGCCGCCGGTGGCTGCCGGCCGCCAGCACTCCGAGGACGCGGCCCTCCTGGAGGATGGGAGTGGCGATCACGGAAGCCAGCCCGGGGCTGAGCGAGGCCTCGACGGGCAGCGCCTCCCCCGCCTCGTGGTCGCCGGCGATCGACACGGTCCGGGACTGGGCAGCCGCCTCGGCCACGCAGGACCGCGGGCCGGCGACGGGGGCCAGGGTTTCGCCGTAGGAGGCGGGAAAGCCCCGGGCCCGCCGCGCCTCGAGCACTCCGCCGCGGACCAGGAAGACCCCCTGGCACTCGAGGCCGAACTCGCTCGCGATCAGGTCCAGGACCGCGTCGATGGCCTCCCCCTCCTCCAGTGTGGCCGCCACCCTCTTCGAGGCCTCGAACAGCACGGAGAGCTCGAGGACGCGGCTCTGGAGCTCCTCCCGGCTCTCCTCCAGGGAAAGGGAGACGGCCCCGAAGACGTCGAAGATCTCCTCCAGGGTCGTCCCCTTGAGCGCGAGGTAGCGTTCCACCACCTGGCTCGCGGCCGCCGGCCCCACCGCCCCGGCCAGGGTGCGCTCGACGAAGCCCCGGAGCTCCAGCCGCGTGTGGTCGGAGACCAGGGCGTCCGCCCCGTAGTCCGTCCGGCCGAAGAACTCGGTCATCTTCTGCCGGGCCTTGTCGTCGCCCACGAATTTCGCCAGCAACTGTTCGAACTCGTCCACCGACGGTGCCCGGGCGAGCCGGAACTCGGGCCGGCGGATCTCGGGCCGCCCCAGGGCCTCCACGAAGCGCTGGCCCTGCTCGATCTCGGACAGCGAAGGCCGCGTGAACAGGCTCACGGCGAGGAACGCGCCGGCGTTGAAGAAGGTGGACCAGAACAGCCCGTGGGTCCAGATGTCGAGCCCCTCGAGCCCGAGGAAGGCGGTGGGACGGAGCAGCCCGACCCCCCAAGGCCCCTCCTCCACGAGGGCCGAGGGGAGCCAGCCGGCCTGGGCCAGCGCGGGCACCAGGAACATGTAGAGCCACCCGGCGAACCCCATGAGCAGGCCGGCGGCGGCTCCCCGGGCCGTGGCACTCCTCCAGTAGAGGCCCCCGATCAGGGCGGGCGCGAACTGCGCCACGGCACCGAAACTGAGGAGCCCGATGTTCACGAGCATGAACTCCTCGCCCAGGAGCCGGTAGTACGTGTAGCCGAGCAGGATGACACCCATGATCCCGATGCGCTTGACGTGGATCAGGTACGGGGCCAGGCGGCGGGGCCACCCGATCTTGAGGAGCACCGGCATGGCCAGGTTGTTCAGGAACATCGTCGAGAGCGCCACCGAGGAGACGACCACCATGCCGGTGGCCGCGGAGAGGCCCCCCAGGAACACGAAGAGCGCCAGGACCCGCCACCCCTCCCGCAGCGGCAGCTGCAGCACGAAGGTATCGGCGGAGGCGGCGTCGCCGAAGGCGAGAAGCCCCCCGAAGGCCACGGGGATGACGAAGATGTTGATCAGGAACAGGTACAGGGGAAACACCCACATGGCATCCCGGATGTGCTCCTCGGAGCAGTTCTCCACCACCATCACGTGGAACTGCCGGGGGAGGAGCATGACCGAGGCGCTCGACAGGTACAGCAGCGTGAACCAGGACGCGAAGGACTCCGAGGTGCCGTGGCCGAAGGTCAGGAGGTGCGCGGAGTCCGGGCGCTGCGCGATCCGCTGGAAGATGTCGCCGAACCCGTCGAAGATCCCCCAGGTGACGAAGGCCCCCGCCGCCAGGAACGCCGTGAGCTTCACCACGCTCTCCAGCGCCACCGCCGCGATCATCCCCTCGTGCCTCTCCGAGGGGTCGAGCGCCCGGGCCCCGTACATCCCCCCGAAGACCCCGAGCACCAGGGCGACCACGAAGGCCGTGTCCTGGTAGAAGGGCTGGGCCGCGCTGCCGGCCGGCACCAGACCACCCGGCACGTAGTCGGTGAGGAGATCGAAGGTGGACGAAACGGCCTTCAGCTGGAGACCGATGTAGGGGGCGTTGCCCACGATCGCCATGAGGGCGACGATGGCACCGATCCGGCCGCTCTTCCCGTCGCGCGAGGCGACGAAGTCCGAGATGGACGTGATGTGGTTCTGGCGCGCGATCCGGACCATGCGGCGGAGCAGCGCCCACCAGGAGAACGCCACCAGGGTGGGTCCGAGGTAGACGGCGAGGAAGTTGAACCCCGAGGTCGCCGCCCTCCCCACGCTTCCGTAGAAGGTCCAGGAGGTGCAGTAGACGCCGATGGAGAGCGCGTAGACGAGCGGGTTGGAGATGATGCTGCGCCCGCGGTCCTTCCGGCGCTCGGCCCAATAGGCGACGCCGAACAGGAGCAGGAGGTACCCGAAGGCGATCGCCGCGACGCGCAGCGGGGAGAGGATCACCGGAACGGCCGCCCCGGCCCCGGGCCGCGCGGAGAAGGTGCGGCCGGCGCAGCCACTACCGCTGCTCCTCCGGCGGCGCCCTCCGGAGGGCCACGGCGTAGACGACGATCACGCCGATGCTCACGGCCCAGCCCACGAAGAAGTACAGGAAGAGGAGGGGGAGGCCGAAGACGAAGGAGGAGGTGTTGAAGATCTGCAGAAAGGGGTAGTTGATCATGAGAAGCCCCAGGGCGAAGGCGATCCACCACCACTGCCGGAGCTTGTCTCGCGTCCAACCGCCCACGGCGTCCTCCGCTACACGAGTCCCCAGGTCTGGGGCGACGGGGTGAGACGCTCGGCCCCGTCCTTCGTGATCAGGAAGGTGTCCTCCACCCCCACGACCCCGCGCCGCTCGAAAATGAACTTCGGCTCCACGGCAACTACCATGCCTTCCGCCAGATGCAAGTCCGCACCGCGGGCCAGGAAGGGGAACTCGTCGACTTCGAGCCCGATTCCGTGCCCCACGAAGGCCACCTTCTGGCTCTCGCCCATGAACTGCGCACCGAAGGGCGTCCTCGACGCCGCCTCCAGTGCGGTGCGGTACAACTCCCCGGCGTTGGCGCCGGGGACCGCCGCCTCGACCACGGCCCGCTGGACCTCGAGGGCGGCCTGGTAGGCCTCGGCGAAGGGCTCCTCGGGCTCGCCGAGGGAGAACATCCGAGTCTGGTCGGAGAGGTACCCCGCGCAATTGCCCACGAGATCGACCACCACGGGCTCGCCCGGCCGGATGCGCCGGGGGCTCGCGCCCTGGGCCAGCGCGGGCCCCATCCCCTCGCCCCCGGTGGGAGCGTCGAGGAAGGAGAGCGCGGCAGCCGTCTGCCCCGCCATCACGTGCCCGTAGAAGATCTCCTGATTGAAGCCCCGCATCCGCGTGACCCCGCCGTGGCCCCGGAGCCTCAGCTCGCACTCCAGGCGCGCGGTGAGTTCGAGTTCCGAGACGCCCTCGACCAGGAAGGCCGGAACCCGCCCGACGACCTCGGCGACGACCCGGGCCGCTTGGCGGATGTGCTCCACTTCGAAGGGGCTCTTCACCGCCCGGGCTCGCTGGAGGGCCCGACTGGCGTCGGCGAACTCGACCCCGGGCAGGAGCCCGTGCAGCCTCTCCACCTGGTGCACGGGCAGGACATCCAGTTCCAGGCCGAGGGGCGAGGGAATCTCCCCGAGGAGTTGGCGGAGGCGCGACGACAGGTCCCGGAGGCTCGCGAGGGCCGTGACCTCGAAGGGGGACTCCGCGCCGGCCCGCTCGGGGTCTCGGCGCACGAGGACGAGGGGGTCCCCCTCCGGCGGGAGGACCACGAAACCCGCCTGCATCGTGCCCGACAGGTAGTACCGCCCCACGTTCTGGAGCAGGAGGGCCGAGGGGATCCCCTCCGCCCTCAGTTCCTCCCGAAAGCGCTCGGCGCGACCCCGCAGTTCCGCGAGGTCCGGCTTCCCGATCACGGTCTCCTCCTTCCCCGGCCTCCACCGCTCCGGCGGGAATCGCCCGGGCTCGATCGCTCGGCCGGCGGGAACGGCGGCGTCCCTACCCCCCGTCGGGGCCGGGCCGCGTCCGGCGCCGGAAGTGGATGGACACCGGCACCCCCTGGAACCCGAACTCGTCCCGCAGGCGGTTGAGCAGGAAGCGCCGGTACGAGGCAGGCAGCGTCTCCGCGTTGCTGGCGAAGGCCGCGAAGCGGGGAGGGGCCGAAGTCACCTGGGTCATGTAGTAGATGCGCGTTCTCTTCCCGCCCACCACCGGGGGCGC
>CAZGRT010000333.1:0-2882 GCA_964528225.1 uncultured Thermodesulfobacteriota bacterium
CATCCGGTACGACGGGGAGCCGTTGCCGGAGCTGCCGGACGCCGCGCGCCTCTCCCTCTACCGGTTCCTCCAGGAGGCCCTCACCAATGCGGCCAAGCACGCCGAAGCATCGGAGGTCCGGGTGGAGGTGGCCTCGGGGGCCGGCGTCGTGCGGTTGGCGGTGGAGGACGACGGGGCCGGGTTCGACGTGTCGAAGCTGCCCGCGGCGGACGACCGGCCCCACATCGGCCTCGCGGGGATGCGGGAACGGTTGGAGCTGCTCGGGGGGACGCTGGAGATCGACTCGACCCCGGGCCGCGGGACGCACGTGACGGCGGTGGTCCCGGTCCCGGATCCTCGGGACGGTGCGGCGGAGGGAAGGAGGAGCCGGTGATTCGAGTGGCCGTGGCGGACGACCATCACCTGGTGCGGCAGGGCATCTGCGCCCTCCTGGAGAAGGCGGCGGACATGGAGGTGGTGGGGCAGGCGGAGGACGGGCTCGCCGCCGTGGACCTCGTGCGCCGAACGCCGCCGGACATCCTGGTGGCGGACGTGGCGATGCCGAGGATGAACGGCATCCAGGCCGCGGAGCGGGTCAGCGCCCTGGGGGTGCGCACCCGGGTGGTGATCCTGTCGATGTACTCCGACGAGAGCCTCGTGCGGCAGGCCCTCCGGTGCGGCGCCGTGGGCTACCTGCTGAAGCGTTCGGTGACCGAGGAACTGCTCATCGCCGTCCGGGCCGCCCACCGTGGGGAGACCTACCTGAGCCCGGCGGTGTCCCGCGTCCTGGTGGAGGCGCTCGAACGCCGGGGAGGGGCCGAGCCCGACCCGCGGCCCCTCGACCGGCTGAGCCCCCGCGAACGTCAGGTCCTCAAGCTCGTGGCCGAGGGGCGCTCCAACGGCGAGATCGGGGACGTCCTCGGGGTGAGCCGCAAGACGGTCGAGAAGCACCGGGCGAACGTCATGGCGAAGCTGAGGGTCCGGGACCTGGCGGGTCTGATCCGGCTCGCCTTGAAGGAGGGACTGATCTTCCTGGAGGAGTGAGACGAGAGCGCTCCGCGACGCCCCCGGGTCGGCCGCCTGGGGGCGTTTTTTTCGGAAAGGTAGGGTTCACCCCCATGTTCACCCCCCGGGGATCGCGTCAAGCTGAGGCGCCCTCGGGGCGGAGCCCCGCCCGAGCCCTTTGCCAGTCCCAACCCTGCCCGGTCCCGAAGAAGGAGGAGTGCATGAACCTGCGGAAGCCCAACGCCAACGAGGCCACCAGCACCTTCAACCGGTCCCGCGACGTGGTGCCCATGTCGGGCATCTGCACCGCCTGCGTCGACGGATGCAAGGGCGGCTGCGAGATCTGGCTGTCCAGCTTCCGGGGTCGGGAGGTCCTCTACCCGAGCCGGTACGGCGAGGTCACCGCCGGCGCGGACAAGGACTACCCGATCGACTACTCCCACATCAACATCCAGGGCTATGCCGTGGGCGCCGAGGGCCTGCCCAAGGGGGTCAAGGCCGGCCCGGACACGGCGGTGTTCCCGGCGGTGAACGTGGAGACCGAGTACGGTTGGGAGAAGAAGGTCAAGCTCAAGACCCCGGTGTTCACGGGCGCCCTGGGCTCCACCGACATCGCGCGGAAGAACTGGGAGCACTTCGCGGTGGGCGCCGCCATCGCCGGCGTGACGCTGGTGTGCGGAGAGAACGTGTGCGGCGTCGACCCGCAGCTCGAGCTCGGCAAGGGCGGCAAGGTGAAGAGCTCCCCGGAGATGGACCGGCGGATCGACACCTACAAGCGGTTCCACGAGGGCTACGGCGAGATCCTCGTGCAGATGAACGTGGAGGACACCCGTCTCGGCGTGGCCGAGTACGTGCTCGAGAAGCACGGCCTCGACACCATCGAGCTCAAGTGGGGCCAGGGCGCCAAGTGCATCGGCGGCGAGATCAAGGTCGACTCGCTGGACCGCGCCGTGGAACTGAAGCGGCGCGGCTACGTGGTGCTCCCGGACCCGACCCTGCACGAGAACGAGCGGGCCTTCCGCCACGGCGCCATCAAGCAGTTCGAGCGCCACTCCCGGCTGGGCTTCGTGACCAAGGAGGACTTCCTCAACGAGGTGCAGCGCCTGCGCAAGCTGGGTTTCAAGAGGGTGACGCTGAAGACCGGGGCCTACTCCATGGTGGAGCTGGCCATGGCCCTCCGCTGGTGCTCCGAGGCCAAGATCGACCTCCTCACCATCGACGGTGCCCCGGGCGGGACGGGCATGAGCCCGTGGCCGATGATGAACGAGTGGGGGATCCCCACCTTCTACCTCCAGGCCCTGACCTACGAGTTCGCCGAGAAGCTCCGGAAGAAGAAGATGCGCGTGCCCGACCTCGCCATGGCCGGCGGGTTCTCCACCGAGGACGGGGTCTTCAAGGTCCTCGCCATGGGGTCTCCGTACTTCAAGGCGGTCTGCATGGGCCGGGCGCTCATGATCCCGGGGATGGTCGGCAAGAACATCGGCGAGTGGATGGCCAAGGGCGAGCTTCCCAAGACCGTCTCCCAGTACGGCAACCAGGCGGACCAGATCTTCGTGGTCTTCGAGGAGCTCGAGGACAAGTACGGCGCCGACATCAAGGACATCCCCTTCGGCGCCATCGGCATCTACACTTACGCCGAGAAGCTCAAGACGGGCCTGCGCCAGCTCATGGCCGGCGCCCGGAAGTTCCGGCTGGATCTGCTCGACCGCGGAGACCTGATGGCCCTCACGGAGGAGGCGGCCAAGGTGTCAGGCATCCCCTACGTGATGGACGCGCGCCGGAAGGAGGCGGAGAAGATCCTGGAGGGCTGAGGTTTCGGCTTCCTTGCGCCCGGCGACGCCGGGTGTCCCTTTCGGGGAGCGGGGCCGCGGCTCCGCTCCCCGCTGTTTCTCTCGGGC
>CAZGRT010000334.1:0-5482 GCA_964528225.1 uncultured Thermodesulfobacteriota bacterium
GACGTCACCCGAGCCCTCCGGCCCGGGCACCTGGAGCCGGCGGACCTCCTGCCCGAGGTGCCCGAGGCGGCCTTCCTGGGCAAGGACATCTGACCCGCCGTCCCCCCGCGGTGTGCCGGCTCGTCCCCCGCGCCGACCGCCGTCCTTCGATGGCCGCTCCGCCCAAACGCGGTAGACTTGACCTGGCTCAAGGGCCGAGTACCGTGAAGGCCGTATCCTTCGGCCGTGGACAACCGAACCGGCCATCGAACACCATCCGAGAGGAGGATCCCGATGTTCTGCAACCAGTGTGAACAGACCGCCCAGGGAGTCGCCTGCACCAAGCAGGGGGTGTGCGGCAAGAACGAGGAGGTCGCCGCGCTCCAGGACCTGCTCAGCTACGCCGTGCGCGGCCTGAGCCACTTCGCGGCCGCGGGCCGCAAGGTGGGGGTCGTGGACCCCGCCGCCAACCGCTTCACCGCCAAGGCCATCTTCGCCACGCTGACCAACGTGGACTTCGACCCGGCCCGATTCCAGAAGCTCATCGCCGAGGCCGTGCAGCACCGCGAGGCGCTCAAGGCCAAGGTCCAGGCGAAGGGCGGAGCCGTCCAGTTCTCCGACCCGGCGGCCGGCTTCCAGCCCGCGGCCGACCTCGCGGGCCTCGTCCGGCAGGGCCAGCAGGTGCGCCTGCCCATCGACTGGGAGCGGGACGACGACGTGAAGAGCCTGCAGGAGACGACCCTGTACGGCATCCGCGGGACGGCGGCCTACGCCGACCACGCGGCGGTCCTGGGGCAGGAGGACGACTCGGTCTACGCGTTCCTCCACGAGACCCTCACGAAGTTCACCGACAAGACCGTCGGCCTCCAGGACTGGGTCGGCCTGGCGCTCAAGACCGGCGAGGCGAACCTCAAGGCCATGGAACTCCTGGACGCGGGCAACACGGGCCGCTACGGCCACCCCGTTCCCACGCCCGTGCCTCTGGGGCACAAGAAGGGCAAGGCGATCCTGGTCTCCGGCCACGACCTCAAGGACCTGGAGGACCTCCTGAAGCAGACCGAGGGCAAGGGCATCTACGTGTACACCCACGGCGAGATGCTTCCGGCCCACGGGTACCCGGGGCTCAAGAAGTACGCGCACCTCCACGGCCACTACGGGACCGCCTGGCAGAACCAGCGCAAGGAGTTCCCGGCCTTCCCGGGGCCGATCCTCTTCACCACCAACTGCATCCAGGAGCCCCAGGCCGACTACAAGGACCGCGTCTTCACCACCGGCCTCGTCGGGTGGCCGGGCGTCAAGCACGTGCCCAACGGCCAGTTCGGGCCCGTGGTCGAGAAGGCCCTGTCCATGCCGGGATTCGCCTCGGACGCGGACAAGGACTCGGTGCTCACGGGCTTCGCGCGCAACGCGGTTCTCGGCGTGGCCGACAAGGTCATCGGAGCCGTGAAGAGCGGGGCCATCAAGCACTTCTTCCTGGTGGGCGGGTGCGACGGCGCCAAGCCGGGCCGCAACTACTACACCGAGTTCGTGGAGAAGGCTCCGAAGGACACCGTGATCCTGACCCTCGCGTGCGGCAAGTTCCGCTTCTTCGACAAGAAGATCGGCGACATCGGGGGCATCCCGCGGCTGCTGGACGTGGGCCAGTGCAACGACGCCTACTCGGCGGTGCAGATCGCGGTGGCCCTGGCGGGCGCGTTCAACTGCGGGGTCAACGACCTGCCGCTCTCGATCATCTGCTCCTGGTACGAGCAGAAGGCCGTGGCGATCCTCCTGACCCTTCTCCACCTGGGGATCAAGGGCATCCGCCTCGGGCCGAGCCTCCCGGCCTTCGTGACCCCCAACGTGCTCAAGGTGCTCGTGGAGAATTTCGACATCAAGCCCATCTCCACGGCCGAGGCAGACATCAAGGCGGCCATGGCCGCGTAGCCCGGCCTCCTTCGGAAGCGAACGAGAGCCCTGCCGGCGGACCGGCGGGGCTCTCTCTTTTCCGGCAACGGATTCTTCAGCGGGCCTCGATTACCCGGTATCGCTGGTCCTCCGTCTCCACCTCGTCGCCGACACGCAGCTTGCGGCCGCGGCGGAGTTCGACCTCCCCGTTCACCCGCACCTCGCCGGCCTGGACCCGGGCCTTGGCCTCCCCGCCCCCCTGGACGGCGCCAGCGAGCTTGAGGAACTGGTCCAGTCGGATGAAATCGCCCCTCACGGGAACGTCCGTCGCCGCGCCCGCCACGGCCGTCACTCCAAGCGCCGGGAGAAGGTGAAGGCGCCGCGGATCTCCCCGGGACGAAAGCCCGTCGCCCGATCCGCGGGGTAGGCCTCCCGGATCTTCGCCAGGATGGCCGGCGCCACGTCCGTTCCGTGGCAGATCGTGCACAACTCGCCCGTGGGGATGGCCTTCATGTAGCGGAAGGCCTTTCCGCCCGCCTCCTCCACGACCTCGAACCGCTCCAACCCGGCCGGATCCTCCCCCGCCGCCGTGCGGCGCTCGAAGTCCTCCAGAACCCCCTTCTCCCAGGGGTCCGGGGCGTTGGCGGGATTCCGCGTTCGCAGGCTCGTCCTCCCCACCCGGGCACCCACCTCGCGGGAACGCCTCGCGGCGATCTCCGGGGCCTTCTCGCGGCACACCTGCAGGGCGGCGATCGGCCCTTCTCCTTCGAGCACCGCCGTGAGTTCGCCCTTCAGTTCGCCGAGGAAGGCCCTCGCCGCCTGGCGGGCCTCGATCACGCGGCCCTCCTGCCCGGAGTCCCCCCACGCAGAACCCGCAACGATAGCGAGAACGAACGCCAGCCATTTCCCCATGGGACCCTTCCTTTCCAGGCTCGAGAACGCCGGAGATTGCCTCGACAGGGGGAAGGATTCGCACCCACGGGGCCGTGTCAAGCCGGGCCGCACCTCCGCCCCACGGAAGAGGCGGGGTGGGCTCGCGCCCACCCCGCCTCGTATGGTCCCGCCGCAGAAGGAAGCTACTTGTCTTTCCCCGGCTTGTCCGACTTGTCAGGAACGATCCGGATCCAGTCGCATCCGTGGAAGTTCCGTCCGTCCAAGGTCCGCCCCTCGAGGCAGGCCCTGGTGTCTCCCGGCTGGATGCCGGTCGCCTGGGTCCGGAAGTGGAGCACGAGGTCTCGGAACCCGTCGGCGTCCGCGTCGCCGAGGTGGTCGTCGTCCGACGAGTCGTCCATCTGCGAATCGTCACCGGAGGAACCACCCGCGAGATGGCCGAAGGCCTTCGGGTGGGCGATGGGCGCCCCCGCCGGGCCGAACCGAACGGAGAAGGGGTCGATCTCGGTCACGTCGAAGCACGCGTCGCCCAGCAACCGCACCGGGATCACCCCCTGGCTCTTGAGGTTGATGGTCGGGAGCACGTCCACGTCCACCTTGCGCTCCAACCGGAACGCCACGTCGTCGAAGGCGACCGCGGCCTCGCGCAGCAGGGGGTCGAAGCGCAGCTCCACCCGGGCGATCCGCGGCGCCGCCACCCTCAGGACGCGGTTGCCCGGATGGCCGTCCGCCGCGGTGCAGGCGTCGCCGTCGAGCGAGAGGTCCACGGCCGCCTGCAGGTCCGCGCACGTCACGGCATCCGTCGCCAGCGTCTGCCCCGCCGCCCCGAGGGCCACCAACTGCACCACGGCGGTCGGCACGTCGCACCCGGCCACGTCGCCCAGGTCGTCCCCGAGGTCGAGCATCCGGAGGGAGAACTCCTGCACCGTCCTGCCGCCCTCGAAGGTGAACGTCATGTCGTGGGGAGCCCCCTCGGAGACGTCCGAAAACCCCTGCCCGTACACCGAGCCACCGTCCGCGTCGTACCGCCCGGGGTTCCCCAGGCACCCGTTCTGCACGGGAAGGTTCGGCTCGGCCGGGTCGTTCGGGGCGAGGTACGCCTCCGGATCCATGGCCTCGGCCACGACCACCGCGTTGCCCGCGGTCTCGATCTGCAGAGGCGAGAGCGATCCCTCTCCCTCCAAGGAATCCCCCGGGAACAGCGCCTCGAAGGCGAGGGTCACCCGGTCCTCGCACACGACTGGATCGCCGTCCCCGTCGCCCGGGACCTGGGCGTCGTCGCCGAGGATGAGCAGGCCGCCCTCGAAGCAGACCTCGGTCCCGAACTCCACGTGATTGCCCTTCACCGTTACGAGCCCCAGGAACTTCACCCGGTTCACGAAGGCGCGGTCGCCCCGGAACAGCACCGCGCCCGTGATGGTGGGCCACCCGTCCTCACCGCACTCGGCCGGCGTCTCGGTGCCGACGAGGCGGAAGTCGTCCCCGTTGACCGTGAGAGTCTGGTCATAGGTCCCCGGCGGCAGGTCGATGGCGACCCCGTCGTCGTTGACCACGGTGGGCAGAGGCCCCGGAGCGGAGTCGTCCATCCAGCGCACCACGTCGATCCGGAGCTTGACCTTGCCGTCCTCCTGCTCTGCCTGGACCTCCAGTTCCACGATTTCCCCGTCCTTCAGGTCCGGGAGGGACACCACGCCCTGGACGCCGTCCACGGAGACGGTCACCGTGACGTCGCCGAGCGGCAGGGACGCCACGAAGAACCGGCAGTCCTCGCTCACGTCCGGGACGAACGGGTCTTGGTTGTTGATCTGCACCGTGATGGGAGTGCAGACGCCGCTCGCGGCGCTGTGGAGCACCCGGCCCGCGCTTCGGGCCTGGGCGTCGAGCACCGCTCCCACGAGGGACGCCGACTTGGCAGAGGTCGCGCCCGACGTCGCCGAACCGCCCCCGCCGCCACAGGCGGCCAGGGCCAGCGCGGCCAATCCCGCTCCCAGACCGATCACCGCACTTCGCACGAACTTGCTCGCCCGCATCTCTCCTTCTCCCTCCCCCCCTTCCGATCGTCCGTAGAACACAACCAGCCCGAACTCGTTCGGGCCCGGGGCCGACGATGCAACCAGGGTGCCACGCGAAAGGGCCCGGTCAACCCGGGCCGTCAGACGCCTCTCCCCGGGTGCCTACCGGCGATTTGGGAAACTCTGTGCCGCAAGAGGAGAGTAATTGACCCTGCCCGCCTCACGGCGGGCAGGGCGAGGGGTCAGAAGGTGTACTCCTCGGGGCGGGTAAGCCGCTTCATCATGAGCGCGATGTCATGGGCCACCCCGTCCTCCCGGAGGAAGTAGTCGTCCAGGGTGCAGCGGAGATCGAAGCCGAGGCGACGGAACGCCTTGATCACCTTCACGTGGTCCAGGATGACTTCGGCCTTGAGGAACTGGAGGTCCACCTTCTTCGCGATCTCGAACATCTCCTGGAGCATCTTGCTCCCCAGGCCCACTCCCCGGAAGTCGGAGGCCAGGAAGATGCGGATCTCACCGACGTGGCGAACGGTCTTGATACCCTTGTACAGGGCCACGTCCCCCACCAGTCGCTCGTCGCAGTAGGCCACCAGGGGCAGCACGCGGCTGTAGTCGAGGTTCTCGATCCACCGGTCTACGGTCTCGGCCTTCTTCACCTTGTCCTTCAGGAAGCGGGTGTCGTCCTCCGACGCGTGGGTGAAGAGGTCGAAGAG
>CAZGRT010000335.1:0-11770 GCA_964528225.1 uncultured Thermodesulfobacteriota bacterium
CAGGTGCTCGGTCACCCGCGAGATCCGGTCGATGTCGTCGGAGACGTGCACGGGGAGCCGGATGGTGCGCACCTGGTTGGTGAGGGCGCGCTCGATCGACTGGCGGATCCACCACGTGGCGTAGGTGGAGAAGCGGCACCCTTTCGACGCCTTGAACCGCTCCACGGCCTTGATGAGGCCCACGTTGCCCTCCTCGATGAGGTCGAGGAACGGCAGGCCGCGGTTGACGTAGCGCTTCGCGATCTTCACGACCAGCCGCAGGTTGGACTCGATCATGCGGCTGCGGGCGGCCTCGTCGCCCTTCTCGATGCGGAGCGCGAGCTCGATCTCCTCCCTCGGTGTGAGCAGTCGGGTCTTTCGGATGTCGCGCAGGTACAGCCCCATGGAGCTGGCTGCCTGGGCGGGTTCCCTCCTCTGGGTCGGGGTTTCGGTGCGGGTCTCGTGGCTCAGGACTTCGGCTGCTTCCGGGCTCATCGTTCCCTCCTCCGACGAGTTCGGCGATGTGACCAGCTGACTATAGGGGAGGGGCGGAGGCCTTCCTAGAGGGGCACCCTCGGAAATACCCGGAGGGATATCAACTATACCCGATCGGTTATCAATGGGTGTCCCGGGGCCGGCCGCCCGGAGCCTGCGGCACCTTGCCCCTTGACCCGGCCGGCCCTTTGCCAGAAAAGGACTCGATGGGGTTCGCGCCGCAGATCCGGCGCCGCGACGCCCCGGCAAGGTCGTGTGGAGAGGGGTCATGGCTATCGGTGGATCCGAAGGAACGGCCGCGGCCGCGGGGGTGGTCCTGGCCGCGGGGTTGGGGCGGCGCATGGGGGGGCCGGAGAAGCTCCTGCTCCCGGTGGGCGGGGTCCCCCTGGTCCGTCGCTCCGCGGGCACGCTTCTCGCCGCCGGCCTTTCGCCCGTCGTGGTGGTGGTGGGAGCGGACGCCGGGGCCGAGGCGGTGGGCAGGGCGCTCTCGGGGCTGCCGGTCCGGCTGGCGGTCAACCCCCGCGCCTCCGAGGGCATGGGGACGTCCCTTGCGCTGGGCGTCTCGGTTCTGCCCCCCGGGGCGCGAGCGGTGGCGATCGCCCTGGGCGACATGCCCCAGGTGGAGCCCGACACCCTGCGCCGCCTGCTGGAGGGGCAGAGGGAGACGGGGGCCGGAATCGTCGTGCCCACCTGGAGGGGGCGCCGCGGCCACCCGGTGGTCTTCGACCTTTGCCGCTACCGGGAGGAACTCCGCGGCCTGGGCGGGGACGTGGGGGCTCGAGAGGTTCTCGCGGCCCACCCTGCCGACGTGCTGGAGGTGGAGGCCGGGGACCCGGGGGTCGTGGCCGACGTGGACACCCCCGAGGACTACCGCGCCCTGGCGCAGGGGAGGGAGGTGCCTTCCGGCGGGGGCCTGGAAGGCCGTCGTGAAGACGATGGTTCGGTTGGGGGCGGGTCCCTGGTGCGGGACGAGGTGGTCATCCGCGAGATCAACGAGTTGTGGGCGCCGATCTACCCCTCCATGGCGGAGCACGTGCTCGCGGCCGCCGGTGTCCGGCGGGGGGCCGTGCTGGACCTGGGGCCCTTCGCGGGAGGGCTAGCCGTGGAACTGCTGGCACGCTGCGAGGGGCTTCGCGCCTGGCTCGTCGACGAGCTCCCCGGGGTGCCCCGCTGGGCTCGGGAGCGCGCCCGGCGTCGCGGGGTCGAGGGACGCCTCGGGCTGGCGTGCGCCGGGCTGGGGAGGATCCCGGTCCGGGACGGGGCCTTCGACCTCGTCACCGTGCGGGGGGCGTTCTTCTTCCTGGATCCCGTGCTGCTGCGGGAGATCCGGCGGGTGCTCCGGCCCGGCGGCTTCGCCTGGGTGGGAGGGGGCTACGGCCCGCGCACCCCGGCCTCCGCCATCGCTCCGATCGCGGAGGCCTCCCGCCGGCTCAACGAGGCGATCGGAAAGAGGCGGCTCTCCGCGCGCGGGCTGGGAGCCCTGGTCCGGGCGGCCGGCCTGGGCCGCGAGGCGCGGGTCGTCGAGGAGGGGGGGCTGTGGCTCGAGGTGCGGGCGTGAACCGGTTCCGGTGTGGGACCGCAGCGGAGGCCCTCGCGGCCGGAGCCGGGGACCTGGTGAGTCTGGTCGGCGCCGGGGGCAAGACGAGCCTCATGTACCGCCTGGTGGCCGAACTGCGTGCCTCCGGCGTGGGCGCGGTCGCGGCGACCACCACCCGGATCGCCCCTCCGGCTCCCGGGGAGCCGGCCCTGGTGTGTGCGGAGACCTGGGAGGAGTTGGCGCGGCGGCTCGGGCCGCGCCCGTGGGCCGTGGTGGCCCGCAGGCGCCTCCCGGCGGACACGGTGGAAGGGATCCCGCCCGAGTGGTGCGACCGGATCGGCCGCGAGGGGCTCGCCGGGGCGCTGGTGGTGGAGGCCGACGGCTCCGCCCGCAAGCCGGTCAAGGCCCCAGAGGCCTGGGAGCCGGTGGTTCCCGCGTCCTCCACCCTCTTCGTGGCCGTCTTGGGGCTGTCCTGCGTGGGCGAGCCCTTGGACGGGACCCACGCACACCGGCCGGAGCGGAACTCGGCGGTCACCGGCGTGCCGCCCGGTGCGCGGCTCACGCCGGGCGCCCTCGCTCGGCTTCTCGCCTCGGAGGAGGGACTGCTCCGAGGGCGGCCGCCCCGCGCCCGGGCGGCGGCCTTCCTCAACCAGGCGGACGTGCCCGGTGGGACCGCCGCGGGCAGGGAGATCGCGGAGTTCCTCCTCGGCGAGGGGTGCCCCTACGAGCGGGTCGTGGTGGGATCGCTCCGGGAAAGGTCGGCTCCCCTGGAGGTGTTCGTAGCGGAGGCCGCTTCGCCCCCCGGGTCCCCCGTGCCAGGCTAGCCGCGCCGCCGGGGCCGCTTCGGGAGATCAGGAGCCGGGTGTCGCTCCGGCCGGACGCCGGTCGGGGCGGCGCCCCTGGACCGCGGCGACGCGCTCCAGCCAGCCCTCGGTGATCTCCTTCTTGCGGTCCGCCGCGTAGTCGTAGAGGACCTGGGAGCTGTGGGCCCGGGCCACCGGGCGACCGTCCGTCAGCGCGCGGGCCTCGTAGTCGAAGTCGAAGCTCGTCCGTCCCACCGTGGGGATGCGGATGCCGACCTCCAGGGTCTCGCCGTGGCGGGTCGGGCTGAGGAAGTCGCAGCGGATGGACGCGAGGATGAAGTCGATGTCCTGCAGGGTGCGAGCGCGGAAGACCTCCTCGAAGTAGCGCGTCCGGGCGATCTCGAAGTATGTGAAGTACACGGCGTTGTTCACGTGGCCGAGGGCGTCGACGTCGCGCCACCGCACCTCCACCCGGGCCGAAACGGGGTATCCTTCCACCGCCTCCACCTCCTCGCGACGGATGCCGTGCCGGGCGAGGGTGCCCGCCCGGTACACGGAGTCTAGGAGCCGCCCGGTGGGGGTGTCAACGGAGCCTTGCCGCGGGCCGCTCCCCGCGGAGGATCGGCCGCGCCCGGAGGAACGCCCATGCCCCTGGCCTTCCCGAGCCTCAGCCACGGAACGGTGGCGTTCGGTTTCTACAACGTCGAGACCGACGGGCTCCTGCTCGAGCGCCTGTTCTTCTTCTGCACCGACTTCTGCGGGGCCGTGTGCGCGTTGGCGGACGGCGAACCCTACTCGGAGGCGCGAAGCTCCCTTCCCGGCTTTGCCTTCGCGCGCGGCGGAGACATCGGGGACCTGATGGGGGCCATCCGGGGGACGACCCGGGAGGGCTTCCTGGGGGAGGTGTACCGCCTGTGGCCGTTCCCGGAGGAGCCGGGTAGGTTCCGGCAGAAACTCCACGGCGCCTCGAACCGCCCCGCGGTGGAGGAGTTGCTGCGACGTCTTGCCAGGCCGGTGCGGGTTTCGCTGGAGGCCGAGTCGGGCGGCGGGCCGGTCTCGATCGGGGAGTACCGCTTCTCGCGGGCGGGGTTCCTCGCCCTGATCGACTACGTGTGGCGGGGTGGCTACCCCACCTGGGAGGGCGTCGAGCGGGGTCGGCGGCCTCCGGAGGTGGCGCGGCTCGCCGCGGCGGCGCGACGGCTGGGGGGTTCCCGCGGCGCGCGGGAGTCGGGTTCGGGGGACTCGGAGTAGCGCAGCGGCGGGTCCGCCGCGAGGGCGCGGTTTCTCGTGGAGCGAGAGGTGGCGCGGGCGCGTGGCAGCGCGTAAGCTCGGGACACGACGGCGTCGGGCCGGGGGCACGCAGGGGAGGAGGAGCGCATGATCCGGGAGGCGTTGCAGAAGCTCGCGGCAGGCCAGGACCTGGTCGAGGGCGAGATGGTCGCGGTGATGACCGAGGTGACCCGGGGCGAGACCACGGCGGCCCAGATCGGCGCCTTCCTCATGGCCCTGCGGATGAAGGGGGTGAGCGGGCCCGAGCTGGTGGGGGCGGCGCGGGTGCTGCGCTCGCTGGAGCCGCCGATCCGCTGCGGCGCGCCCCTGGTGGCGATCGACCGGGACGAGATCAACGTCGACCAGGAGACGATCGCCGAGTTCGTGGCCTCCGGGGGCGCCGGCACCCGGACCTTCAACGTATCCACGGCCACGGCCTTCGTGGTGGCGGCCTGCGGGGTGAAGGTGGCCCGCCACGGGATGCGCGCGGTGGCCTCCCTGTGCGGCAGCGCCGACGTGCTGGCCGCCCTGGGGGTCGAGCCCGACCTGACGCCCTCGGCGGTGGAGGACTGCATCGAGACCGTGGGCATCGGGTTCTTCTACGAGCCCATCTTCCACTCCACGATCCGGCACGTGGTGGGCCCACGCCGGGAGCTGGGGCTGCGAACCGTGTTCAACCTCCTGGGCCCGCTGGCCAATCCGGCTGGAGCGCGCTGCCACTTCCTCGGCGTGGGGGCCCGGGAGCGGCCCCGGGTGCTCGCCGAGGCGCTCCTCGGCCTCGGTGCGGAGCGGGCGCTCGTGGTGCACGGGGACGACGGACTCGACGAGGTCACGGTGTGCGGGGCGACCCAGGTGGCGGAGGTGCGCGACGGCGGCATCCGGGAGTACGCCATCGCCCCCGAGGACTTCGGCATCGCCCGGGCCGCCCCGGCGGACATCGCCGGGGGCGACGCGCGGGAGAACGCCGCGATCGTCCGGGCCGTGCTGGCGGGGGAGCCGGGCGCCCGCCGCGACATCGTTCTGCTCAACGCCGGGGGAGCCCTCTACGCGGCCGGCGCGGCCCGAGACGTTCCGGAGGGGATCGCCATGGCCCGGCAGGGGCTGGATTCCGGAACAGCCCTGGCCAAGCTGGAGGCCCTCGCCGAGAGGACCCAGCGGCTCAGCCACGGCTGGTTCCGGGAGGCCTAGCCCCTCCCGCCGGAACGCGGGAGGGGCCCGGGGTGGGGTTGGCCCCCACCCCGGGGATTCGCTCAGGCGGCCGAGGGCAGGTTCTTGATGGCCTGCCAGGCCTTCTCCAGTTCCTCCTTCGGCAACGCGTACTCCTCGAGTTTCTTCGAGAAGTACGCTTCGTACGCGGACATGTCGAAGTGCCCGTGGCCCGAGAGCAGGAACAGGATGTTCTTCTGCCTGCCCTCCTCCTTGGCCTTGAGCGCCTCGACCACCGCGCCTCGGACCGCGTGGTTCGACTCCGGCGCCGGCACGATGCCCTCGCACCGGGCGAAGAGCACGCCCGCGTCGAAGCACTCCACCTGGTTGAACGCCACCGCGCGGATCAGGTCGTCCTTGAGGAGCTGGCTGACCAGGGGGGCCATCCCGTGGTAGCGAAGCCCGCCCGCGTGGATGCCGGCCGGGACGAAGGTGTGCCCGAGGGTGTGCATCGGCAGCAGCGGGGTCATCCCCACGGTGTCTCCGAAGTCGTAGTGGAAGTGCCCCTTCGTCATGGTGGGGCACGCGGAGGGCTCGCAGCCGACGACGTCGATGGCCTTGCCCGCGATCTTGTCGCGCAGGAACGGGAAGGTCAGCCCCGCGAAGTTGGAGCCACCGCCGCAGCACCCGAGGATCACGTCCGGGTAGTCCCCGGCCATCTCCATCTGCTTCTGGGCCTCCTGCCCCACCACGGTCTGGTGCAGCAGCACGTGGTTGAGCACGGAGCCGAGGGCGTACTTCGTGTCCTCCCGCCCCGCGGCGTCCTCCACCGCCTCGGAGATGGCGATGCCCAGGGAGCCCGTGGAGTTGGGGTTCTCGGCCAGGATCATCCGGCCCGCCGCCGTCTCCTCGGAGGGGCTGGGCGTCACCTTGCCGCCCCAGGTCTCCATGAGCATCCGCCGGTAGGGCTTCTGCTCGTAGGAGATCTTCACCATGTAGACCTTGGCCTCGATGCCGAAGAAGTTGCACGCCAGCGACAGGGCGCTGCCCCACTGACCGGCGCCGGTCTCGGTGGCGATGCGCTTCACGCCCTCCTTCTTGTTGTAGTACGCCTGGGCGATGCTGGTGTTGGGCTTGTGGCTTCCGGCCGGGCTCGTCCCCTCGTACTTGTAGTAGATTTTGGCCGGGGTCCCGAGGGCCTTCTCCAGGCGGCGGGCCCGGAACAGGGGTGTCGGGCGCCACAGGCTGAGGATGTCGAGGATCTCCTCGGGGATGTCCACCCAGCGCTGCGCGCTCACTTCCTGCTCGATGAGGGCCATGGGGAAGAGGGGGGCGAGCGCGTCGGGCCCGACGGGCTGCCCCGTCCCCGGGTGGAGGGGCGGTTTCATCGGGTTGGGCATGTCGGCGGCGATGTTGTACCACTGGCGCGGGATGTCCTTCTCGGTGAGCAGGTACTTGGTCGTCTCCATGGGCTGGCTCCTTTCGTGGGGTGCAGGCAGGGGTCGTCGCCGGGGTCTCGGTGCCATCTCCTGTGTCGTGGGTTTGCGGCGCGTCACCTCAGTTTCATCAACTGCCGGGAGAACCTGGCCAGGGTCTCCACGCTGTGCGCCGGGTAGAAGCCGTCGAGGTAGGGCAGGGCGGCGGCCATGCCGCGGCACAGCGGTCGGTACCCGGGGTCCCCCTTCAGCGGGTTGAGCCAGTAGATGCGCTCGGTGGCGCCCTTGAGGCGCGCCAGTTCCCGGTGCAGCAGTTCCGGATCCCCCCGGTCCCAGCCGTCGCTCAGGATCACCACCACGGTGTCGCCGAGGTGGGGGCGCCGGGCAAGGTCCCGCCGGAACTCCCCCAGGCACTCGCCGATGCGGGTCCCCCCCGCCCAGCCGAGGGTCTCCTCCATGAGCCGCTCCACGGCACGGCTGGCGTCCTTCTCCCGCACGAAGTCATCGAGGCGGAACAGTCGCGTCGAGAACGCGTAGACCTGGACCCCCGGCTCCTGGCGGCCCAGAGCGTGTGCCATGAGCAGGAAGAACCGGCTGTAGGCTTCCATGGAGCCGGATACGTCCCCGAGGAAGGCGATCCGGCGGCGGCGCACCTTCCGCTCCCGGCGCACGAGGCGCAGGATTTCGCCCCCGAAGCGGGCATTGTGGCGAAAGGTCCTTCGAAACTCCAGCCCCCGGCCCCGGAACGTGGGCCGGGTCCGTCGGCCGGGCCGGGTGGCGAGCTTGGCCAGGAGGGCCTGGAGGATCTCCCGCAGGCGCGGTTCTTCGTTGGGGGTGAGGGAGCGCAGGTCCTTGCGGAGGAGGATCTCCTCGGGGCTGGCCCCTCCCGCGGAAGCCCCCGTGCTCGGGCCCACCACTCCCCCCTCGCCCGGTGGGCCGGGGGCGCGGACGGGGCGGGTTTCGGGGATGCGGGGAGGCGACTCGCCGAGATGGCGGACCCCCTCCTCCCAGAAGAGGCGATAGAGGAGGTCGAACGCGGCGAGGCGGTCGCGGTCGGAGACGAGGTTGGCGCGTAGGGCCCAGTACACCTGCCGCCGGTCGCCGATGTCGAGGGCCGACACCGACCGACAGGCGTCGACCACCGCCTGGGGGTGGGTGGGGAGCCCGGCGTCCTTGAGGAACCGGGAGAAGGCCACGATGTGCCCCGCCATCCCGACGGGCGAGTCGGGACCGGGGGCGGTGCGGACGTCGGGCATCGGCGCTCAGCGGTCGCGGGTCGTCATCTCACTCCTCCCGAAGATCCCGAAGACAAGACGGCATGCTTCCCCAGACGCGGCGCAGCCACACGCCGCGGATTCAACACGGCTCCACGAAGATCCACATCCTTCCGCCGCACACGTCGCCCCCTCGGGTGCCCAGGTCATCGGTCAGGTCCACCTCGACGAGCTCCGGTCGGTGGGTGGCGAGCAGGCAGCGCAGGGCCGCTGCCTTCACCTGTCGCTCGCCGCACCCGCCGCCCACCGACCCGTAGGTGGTTCCGTCTGCGCAGACGAGCATCTTGGCACCCACCTCGCGGGGCGTCGAGCCGTGCGCGTCCACCACGGTGGCGAGACAGGAGGCCGCCTTCCGCTCTCGCAGTCGCGCCAACTGCTCGAAGACCTCGCGATCCGTCACGCCGAACCTCCCACGGCCCCGCGCAGCCGGCGCGCCTGCTCCGGCCCCGCGCGGCGGACACACACGAGCTCGGCGGCGATGGACAGGGCGATCTCCTCCGGGGACTCCGCCCCCACCGGGAGGCCGATGGGCGTGAACACGTCCTCCAGGCGGGCGGCCGGGATCCCCTCCCGCCCGAGCATCTCCAGGACGAAGCGCACCCGCCGCCGGCTCCCGATCATGCCCACGTAGGCCGTGGGCTTGGGGAGCACCCGCGCCAGGCACTCCGCGTCGTGCTCGTGCCCCCGGGTGATCACCACGACGTAGGTGGAGCTGCCCAGGGGCATGCGCTCGAGGGCGTCCGCGAACCCGTCGGCCAGCACCGTGCAACCGGGAAAGCGGCCGGGGTGGGCGAAGTCGGGGCGGTCGTCGAGGACCGTCACGGCAAACCCGAGGCGGCGCGCGAACTCCGCTAGGGGCACGGCGATGTGACCGGCGCCGCAGACCAGGAGTCGGGCCTCCCCGGCGAGCACGTCGAGGAAGACCCGAACGCCGCCCCCGAGCTCCGCGACGCCCTTGCGCCGGCGGGCCAATGCTTCGAGTGCCAGCTCCCGGAGCCGTTCGTCCGCGGCGGCATCGCCGAGGGAGCCCTCCAGCGTTCCGTCCCCCAGGACGATGGCCTTCTGCCCCGCCGCCGGGGACGGGCCGCGCGAGGCGAGCACGGTGGCCAGGCAGAACGCCTCCCCGGCCTCGAGCAGTTCGAGGGTGCGAGCCAGGGGATCGCTGCTCATCCCCGGGCCTCCCGGCGGGCGCGCCGCCGCGCCGCCGTCAGCACACCTGCTCCTTCACGTCGCGCAGGTACGCCTCGCGCCGGGCCTCGTCGCCCCAGATCTCGCCGCGGAACACCTGGATGTCCTGCTGGTTCTTGAAGATGCACCCGAGGGTGTCCTCCACCACCTGCGCGTCGAGGGCGTGCCGGTTGAGGGCGAGCAGGGCCGCGGCCCAGTCCAGGGTTTCCGCCACCCCCGGCTTCTTGAGGAACTCCTCGGTCCGGATGCGCTCCATGAATCGGCACACCTGTCCCGCCAGTTCGCCCTCGACCCGGGGCAGGCGGCTGCGCACGATGGCGTACTCCTTCTCGAAGTCCGGGTAGTCGATCCAGTGGTAGAGGCACCGGCGCTTCAGGGCGTCGTGAACGTCCCGGGTGCGGTTGGAGGTGACGACGACGATGGGCTTCACCACGGCCCGCACGGTGCCGAGCTCGGGGATCGTGATCTGGTAGTCGGCGAGCAGTTCCAGCAGGAAGGCCTCGAATTCCTCGTCGGCCCGGTCGAGCTCGTCGATCAGGAGCACGGCGGGCCTGGGGCCCGGGTGCTGGATCGCCTGCAGGAGCGGGCGCTTGATCAGGAACTCCTCGCTGAAGATGGTCCGGGTCAGCCGTTCCCGGTCGCCGCACACCTCCTGGAGCTTGATCTCCAGGATCTGGCGCGGGTAGTTCCACTCGTAGAGCGCCATGGAGGCGTCCAGGCCCTCGTAGCACTGGAGGCGGATGAACTCCGTGTCGAGCGCCCGGGCCACCACCACGGCGAGCTCGGTCTTGCCCACCCCGGGCGCCCCCTCGAGGAACAGGGGCTTCTGCAGGACCTGGCTCAGGTAGAGGATCGTGGCCAGGGACGGGTCGGCCACGTAGTGGTGGCGCCCCAGGGCCTCGGTGATGGCATCGACGGAAGAGAACATGGGCTCACGCAGAACCGGGTTGTTGGTTGTTGGTCGTTGGTTCTTGGTTCTTCGGCCAATGACCAATGACCAAGAACCAATGACGCTCCTGCGCCCGCTTCACTCGTCGTAGCTCCGGTCGAACTCGCCTTCCATGATCTCGGTGAGCACGCCGTGCATCCGCTTGGGCGGCGCGAGGAAGGCGTAGCGGTTCCCCATGAGCTCCCGGGGCGCCCGGTCGATGGTCGGGAACCCCTTGCCCCGGAGTTCTCCGAGGCCGGCGGCCACGTCGTCCACGCGGTAGGAGATGAGGAAGAACCCCTCGCCCCGCTTCTCCAGGAAACGGCCCACCTCGCTGTCGGGCTTGGTGGGTTCCATGAGCTCCAGCGCCACGTTCTCCAGGTAGTACCGGGCGACCCGGATGCTCTCGGACGGAGCGGTGTAGAACCCGTCCGGCTCGAGTCCGAGGGTGTCCCGGTACAGGGCGACGGCCGCGTCCAGGTCGTGCACGACGAAGCAGATGTGGTCGATGGCCTTGGCTTTCATGATCGCTCCCGTGAATCGTGAGACGTGAGACGGGGTGAGCTTCACGCTTCACGGCTCACGCTTCACCCGTTCGATGGCCTCCAGGATCCGGTCGGGGGTGTAGGGGAACTCCCGGATGTAGGTCCCGATCGCGTCGGCGATGGCGTTGGTGTAGGCCTGGGCCGTGCACATGGAGATAGAGAGACCGCCCTCCTTGGCCCCGAAGGGCCCCACCGGGTCCTCCGACTCGACGATGGTGTTGTGGATGGGCGGCATGTCCGGCGCCAGGGGCACCTTGTAGTCCAGGAAGCTGGTGTTCAGGTTGGCTCCCTCGTGCCACCGGCACGCCTCGAGCAGGATACCCCCGTGGCCGCCCATGGCCACCCCGGCCTCCATCTGCCCCTCCACCTCCCGGGGGTTGATGGCCCGGCCGCAGTCGTGGGCGACCCACACGTCCCGGACGTCCACCAGCCCGGTCTCGGGGTCGACCTCCACCTCCACCACGGCGCTCCCGTAGCTGAACGCGGCCGCGAGCTGCCCCGTGGGGTTCGTGATCCACTCCCGGGTCTGGTCCACCTCGGGGCCGAAACTCCCCTGGCCGAGCACCGCCTTGCCCTTCAGGAGCCCGGTGCGGATCGCCTTGGCGACCGGCATCGCCCGGGAGGGGGAGCCTCGCACGAAGATGCGTCCGTCCTCCACGTCCAGGTCGTCGGCGCTGGCCTCCATGGCTTCGGCGGCGATCTCCAGGATCTGCCGGCGGGCGTCCTCGCAGGCCAGGCGCACGGCGTTGCCGCTCACCAGCGTGGTGGCCTGGGAGTAGGCCCCCTGGTCGATGGGCGTGACCTCGGTGTCCGAGGCCGTGAGCTGGATCTGGTCCACCGGGATGCCCAGGGCCTCGGCCGCGATCTGGAGGACCACGCCCTCGTTGCCCTGGCCGTTGTCCACTACCCCCGAGATCAGGGTCGCCCCTCCGTCCTCGTCGAACTTCACCATGGCCGCCGACCCGCCCCGGATGCCCATGGGGAAGCCGCTCATGACGCTCACGCAGCCCACGCCGATGCCGCGCCAGGGAGGCAGCCTGCCCCACTTCTCGTGGAAGCGGCTCGCCGCGGCCACCGCGTCGATGGTCTCGGCGCTCGCCATCACCGGGATGTAGCTGCGGGTGGGGGTGTACTCCCCCCCGTGCAGGGCGTTTCGGCGCCGGATCTCGA
>CAZGRT010000336.1:0-11692 GCA_964528225.1 uncultured Thermodesulfobacteriota bacterium
GTGTACTGGCCACCCCATTGGATGCCCAGGTCCCGAGAGAAAGTCGAGGAGACCTCCACGATCCGGGCCTCGATCATCACCTGGGGAGTCTGGGTGTCCAGGCGCGCCACCAACTCTCGCGCCTCCGCCACCTTTTCGACCACGTCCTTGACCAGGATGGCGTTGGTGCGCTGGTCCACCGAGACCGCACCCCGCTCGCTCAGGATCGACTTCACCTTGTCGGCGAGTTCCTGGGCGGCAGCATAGTTGACCGGCACGATGTCCGTGACCAACGGCGCCTGCTGCTCCGCCGACTTTTCCGCCTCCAAGGCCCTGGCCTTTTCCTGCGCCAATTTTTCCGCCGGCGCGATGCGGATGACGTTGCCTTCGCGGACCTGGTCCAGCCCGCGCGTCTTGAGAATGACGTCGAGCGCCTGGTCCCAGGGCACGTCCACCATCCGGACCGTGACCTTCCCCTGCACGCCGTCGCCCGCGACCACGTTCAGCCCGCTGACCTCCCCGATGATCCGGAGCACGTTGCGGATGTCGGCGTCCACGAAGTCCATGGACAGCCGCCGGCCGGTGTACCCCAGGGCAGCAGCGTCCGGCGGGACGGCCGATGCCGACTCCTGCCGCACCTCGACGCTCCCGCCCTGAGCGGCGCCCTGCGGCACCGCCCCCTGCGGCGCGCCTTCGATCACCACGATCTCCCGGCCCCCGGTGCGCACCTCTCCCGTCTGCGCAGGTCTCGGCTCGTCGCTGCCTCCCTCGAAGGCCAGCGTGATCTGCCCCCCATCTCGGGTCAGGTGGTAGGGAACCGGACGCCGCAGATCCACGACCACGCGCACGTCGCTGCCGCGCTCGTAGGCGGCGATCATCTTCACAGCGCCCGAGAACGCCGAGGTGTCCAAGGCGCGGCGGAACTTCGGGGGCAAGGTGGTCTTTCGGATGTCCAGCACGACTCGCTCGCCGGAAGCCTCGGTCACTTCATAAGGCGCGGCGATCGAGAGTCCGACTTCGACGAGGCTCCGGGTCGGTTCCTGGCGGAATCCGAGATCCGACACCGACCCCCCGCCGGCCAGATCCGCCTCGCCGGCCGCGACCTGGGCCACGGCCAACGACTGCTTCGGCATGGGCGGCCGACCCGTGAGGCTCACCACCACGTCGAGCCCGTCCTGCACCGGCTCCACGGAGCCGTTCCCGTCACCGGCCAGACGCAGCGACACCCGAGCTCCGGCAGCGGGAAGACTCTGGAGCGTCACGCTCTCCAACGTGCCGTCGCCCACGGGGACCTGGGACGGGAGGCCCTCCAGGGACACACCGGTCAGTTCGACCTGCACCAGGCCGCCGGCCCCGGCGGACACCAGCCGGTACTCGGGCTGCCCCGTTCCCCGCAGGCGAATCCTCGTCGCCTCGCCCTCGGCCGCCACGGCAACGCTGCTCACCACCGCACGGGGCGGAGGCTTTGCCGCCTGCGGGGCATCGGCCGCCTGGGAGGGCCCACACGAGGCGTGCAGCCCCGCCAGAGCCATCCAGGGAGCCGCAGCCAGGGCCAGGGCTCTCAACACGATCCTTCTCCGGGCAGAACCCTCTCGCCGCGGGCTCATGGGTTCACCTCCCCTTCTGGCTTGTGAAGGGTCATCGAGACAACCTTGACGTTTTCTTCGCCGAACAGATCCACGAAGCGCTCCTCCACGTCGACCCCATCCGGTCGAATTCGAACGATCCGACCTCCTCGGTCGCCGATCCATGCACCGCCCGATACCGCGTATCCCTTGCCTTCGGGGTCTTCCACCAGGGCAACGGACTTCCCGCCGTCGGCCCAGATCACGCCGACCAGCCGGATCTCCTCCACTGCGTAGCGCTGCAGAGGCGTCCTGGGAATGAAAGCCTTGGGAACCGGCTTCTTCTTCTCCTCGAGCTTCACGAAGGGCTCGAAGGGATCCCGCAACCCCTTGGGATCATACTCGAACGCCACTTCCGAGGACTCGCGCGCCGCCGCCGCGGGAGCCGCCGCGGGCGCAGCGACCGTCGTGGGCGCGACGCTCTGGGCACTCGGAGCCGTTTGGGGCGCCGGAGTCGGAGGCGTCTCTGCTCCGCACGCCGCGAGCGCGAGCACGCCAGCTACCATTGCCGTCTTCGCCAGGGGGCTCATTTCCGTGCGCCTCCCGCGCTCTGGGCCCGGGCAGCTGCCTGCTCACCCGGCTCGAGGAACTTGAACGTCACGGCCCGGCAACTGACCGTCAGCTTCACGCCTCCGGGCCCCTGCTTCGCCCCCCCGAAGTCGAGGTCCTCGATCGTCACGATCCGGGGAAGCCGACCGACCTTGTCGAAGAACGTGGCGAGGTCGTGGTAGCCGCCGAACACCTGCAGTTCCAAGGGCACCTCCGCGTAGAAGTCCCTCGGGACCGGCGGACTCGGCTTGAACAGCAGGAACTCGAGCCCCGCCTCCTTGCCGAGATCGCTCACCGTCTGCAGCAGCGTCGGTATCTCCTCCCGATTCGGCAGTTTCTGCAGCGCCTGGGCGAGCCGCTCGTCGAGGCGCCGGACCTCCTCCTTCACCTTGGGGAGATTCTCGGCGATCGCCTGGTTCTCCCTCAGTTCCTTCACCAGCCGATCGTAGTCGGCCTCGAGGCCCCGCAACTCCTCGAGCCTCGGCTGGAACAGGAGGAAGTAGTACAGGAGGACCACCGCCGCGGTGAAGAGAAGCCAGACGATGGCTTTCCTTCGGGTCGGCCACTTCAGGTAGGTATCGAGCGCGGCTGCCATGGATCACCCCGCCTTCGGGTAGGCGACGGACGCCTTGAGAGAGAAGGACTTGAGGCTTACCCCGCCCTTCGTGACCTGCTTCGTCACCTCCAGGCGGACGGCCTGGAACCAGGGACTCGACTCCAAGTCGGTCATGAAGCGGGCGATCGTCTGGTTGTCGATCGCGTACCCCTCCACGGAGAGGGCCCCGCCGGTGTCCTTCATGCGCTCGATCCACACCTTCTCGGGGATGATCTTCGCGAGTTCGTGGAGAACCCGGACCGGACCCCGCTGGCGCTGTTCGAGCTGCGTGATGACCTGGATCTTGTCCTCCAGATCCTTCTTCTTCTTCTTGAACTCCTTGACTTCGCCGATGACCGCTTGCAGGCGGGCTATCTCCGCCTTGCTCTGGGCGATGCGGGTCTGCATCTCGGCGATGTCGTTGCCCACCATCAGGTGGACGGAGCCGATGACCGCGGCCAGCACCAGGACCCAGCCGGCAGCCAGGAGCCCCTGCTGGCGCAGCGTTTCCCGCTTCTTCTCCGCGCGGACCGGGAGGAGGTTGATTCGAATCATCGCTCGTCCGTCCTCCGCAAGGCGAGGCCGGTCGCCACGGCGGCGATCGGGCCCATGGCCTCCAGGTAGTCGGGATCAAAGAGCTTGGGAGAACAACTGACCCCCTGGAAGGGGTTGAAGATCTCCACCGGAATGCCCACTTTCTCCTCCACCGCAGCGGCCAGTCCGGGAACCCGGCAGGCCCCCCCCGACAGGAACACCCGGTTGACCTCCTCCTCCGACGAGGTGGCGCTGAAGAAGTCCAGGGATCGCTGCATCTCCAGCACGACGTTCTCCGTCGTCAACCGCATCACCTCCGCGGCTTCCGCCGGGCCTGCCCTCTCGGAGCGGCCACCGAGCTTGAGGATCTCCGCCTCTTCGTAGCTGACCCCCAGTTCCTTCTGGATCTCCTCGGTGAAGTTGCTTCCTCCCACGGTGATGTCGCGGGTGAACGTGCTCACGCCGTGCTTGAGCACGTTGATGTTCATGATGCTCGCCCCGATGTCGATGAGCGCCACCGTCTTGTCCAGGTAGTCGGGGTACGCGACTTCGAAGGCGTTTTCCAGGCAGAAGGCGTCGACGTCCACCACATGGGGCGTCAAACCCGCTTCCGACACCACCGCCGTGTAGTCGTTGATGATGTCCTTCTTGACCGCGACGAGGAGGACTTCCATCTGGCCCTCTTCGTCGGGCAGCGGTCCGAGAATCTGGAAATCGAGGTTGACCTCTTCGATCTCGAAGGGGATGTACTGCTCGGCCTCCCACTGGATCTGCTCCTCGAGTTCCGCCTCGGTCATGAGGGGCAGTTGGATCTTCTTCACGATCAGGGAGTGGCCGGAGACCGACGTCGAGACGTTTCGGTTCTTCAGCTTGAGGTTCGAGACGAGGTTGCGGACCGACTCGACGACAACGGCCGAGTCCATGATGACGCCATCGACGATGGCTTCGGGGGGGAGTTGTGCGATTCCGAAGTTCTTGAGTTCGAACCCGTGCTTGAGATGCTTCAGCTCGACGATCTTGATGGAATGGCTCCCGATATCCAGGCCCACCAAGTTCCTGGGCTTCCGCAAGGCCATGGGGCTCTCCTCGGCGAATCGCACACGGGGCTACGGACCCTGGTCCAGCAAGAACCGGAACGGAGCCCGCCGGGGCCGGCTTTTAGCAGGAAAACCGGCGCCGATGCTATAAGACGCCACACCCTGTGTCAAGAACCACCCAATGGGAATGGCGTTACGAAGCCCTTATCGGAAACCGGTGGAACCTACTTGAGAGCCCTGACTGAAAAAGTATTCCCGCTATTCCTCCTCCTCTTCCTCCACGACGCGGGCCAGGGACACCACGGTCTCCCCCGGCTCCACTTCGAAGAGCTTGACGCCCTGGGTGTTCCTCCCGATCACGGAGATCCCGGAGACCGCCGTGCGGATCAACTTGCCGCCGCCGGAGATGAGGATGACCTGTTCCTGCTCCTCCACCGCCAGCACCTTCGTCACGTTCCCGTTGCGCGCCGTGGTCTTGATCGTGATGATCCCCTTCCCTCCGCGGGACTGCACCCGGTATTCCCCCAGTTCGGTGCGCTTCCCGAACCCGTTCTCCGTGACCGTGAGAAGGGTCGTTCCGGGCCGGATCACGTCCGCGGCGACCACCTGGTCGCCATCGTGGAGTTCGATCCCCTTCACGCCCCGGCTGGTCCGGCCCGTCGGGCGCACGTCGGACTCTCGAAAGCGGATCGCGAGCCCCCTCTTCGTGCTGAGGACGATCTCCTGCTCGCCGTCGGTCATCCGGGTGACGATGAGTTCGTCCCCCTCGTCCAGCGAGATCGCCTGGATCCCGCGGCTCTTCCAAGGGTTCGAGAACGCCATGAGGTCGGTCTTCTTGACGAGCCCCTGCCGGGTGGCCATCAACACGAAGTTCCCCTCTCGGAACTCGCGCACCGGAAGGTAGGCGGAGATCGACTCGCCCTTCTCCACCGGGAGGAGGTTCACCAGCGCACGCCCTCGAGCCGCAGCCCCCGCCTGGGGGATCTCGTGCACCTTCAGCCAGTAGACCTTGCCGCGGTCACTGAAGAACAGCATGTAGGAGTGGGTGCTGGCGATGAAGAGGTGCTCGACGAAGTCCTCTTCCCGGGTGATCATCCCGAGGCGACCCTTGCCCCCCCTGCGCTGGCTCCGGTACAGGGAGACCGGGTTGCGCTTGATGTAGCCCTCGTGGGAGATGGTCACGACCATCTCCTCCTCGGCGATCAGGTCCTCGATGGTGATGTCCTCGGTCCGCTCGACGATCTCCGTTCGCCGGGCGTCCCCGTACTTGTCCCGGATCTCCTCGAAGTCGCCGACCAGGATGTCCCGGACCCTGCGTTCGTCGGCGAGGATCCCTTCCAGTTCCTCGATGAGGCGAAGGGTCTCGCGGTATTCCTCCAGGATCTTCTCCCGCTCCAGGCCGGTGAGGCGGTGCAGCCGCAGGTCGAGGATGTGCTTCGCCTGCGCCTCCGAGAGCGCGAACTGCTCCATCAGGCCTTCTCGGGCCGCCGAGGGGTTGGGCGAACCGCGGATCAGGGCGATCACCCGGTCGAGGTGGTCCAGCGCGATCTTGAGGCCTTCCAGGAGGTGGGCCCGTTCACGCGCCTTCCGGAGCCGGAACTGGGTCTTGCGAACCGTGACCTCGCGCCGGTGTTCGATGAAGTGACCGAGGGTCTCCTTGAGCGTGAGCACGCGGGGCTGGTTGCCGACGATCGCGAGCAGGTTCACGCCGAAGGCGACTTCCATGCGCGTGTGCTTGTAGAGCTGATTCAGGACGATTCGCGGTTCCTCGCCCTTCTTCAGCTCCAGAACCACCCGGAGACCCTCGCGGTCGGACTCGTCGCGCAGATCGGAGATCCCCTCGAGCTTCTTGTCCCGGACCAGATCGGCGATCTCTTCGAGCAGCCTCGCCTTGTTGACGGCGTAGGGCACCTCCGTGACAACGATGGCCTCTCGGCCCGTGCGCTTGTTCTCCTCCACGATCGTCCGGGCCCGAATCCGGAGCAGCCCGCGGCCGGTGGTGTATGCGTCGCGGATGCCGCGAAGGCCGTAGATGAAGCCTCCGGTCGGGAAGTCCGGCCCGGGCAGCAGGGTCATCAGGTCGTCCACCGTGGCGTCGGGGCTTCGCAGCAGAAGAATGAGCGCGTCGCACAGCTCCCGCAGGTTGTGGGGAGGGACGTTGGTGCTCATGCCGACGGCGATGCCGGAACTGCCGTTGGCGAGCAGGTTGGGGAAACGGCAGGGGAGCACCGTCGGCTCCTCAAGGGAACCGTCGTAGTTGGGCACCGAGTCGACGGTCTCCATGTCGATGTCGGCCAGGATCTCGCCCGCCAACCGCGCCATGCGGACCTCGGTGTAGCGCATGGCCGCCGGAGCGTCTCCGTCGATGGAGCCGAAATTCCCCTGCCCCTCGACCAGGGGGTATCGAAGGCTGAAGTCCTGCGCCATCCGGACCAGCGTGTCGTAGACCGCCGCGTCGCCATGGGGGTGGTACTTGCCGATCACGTCGCCCACCACGCGCGCCGACTTCTTGTAGGGCTTGTCCCAGCGGTTTCCCAGTTCCTGCATCGCGAAGAGGACTCGGCGATGCACGGGCTTCAGCCCGTCGCGCACGTCCGGCAGGGCTCGTCCGATGATCACGCTCATGGCGTAATCCATGTACGAGCGCTTCATCTCCTCTTCGATTGCGACAGGGACTCGGCTGGTACGGGTCTGCATGGCTGCTCCGCAGTCAGGTTCCGGGTGCCGGACTTCTACCACAAATGGCGGAGGACAAGAAGCGGGTCACGGCTCGACCTCGAACGCGTTCGGGAAGACCTCCACCGTCGGCTCGGGGCCGCCCATCCACACGGCCACGACGTCGAAGCGCTGGGGAACGTCGCCCAGACGGTGCGCGTGGACGAATTCTCGAGCCGCCCGGGTCATCCTCCTTCGCTTCCGCTCGTCGACGGCCTCCAGCGGGCCGCCGTAGCGGGCGTTCCGCCGCGCCTTCACCTCGACGAACACGAGAGTGCCCCGGTCGACGGCCACGCAGTCGATCTCCCCCATCCGACAACGATAATTCCTCTGCACCACCCGGTACCCCATGGTCTCCAGGTACCGCACGGCCACCTCTTCGCCCAGGGTGCCGAGGGGTTTCGTCATCGCCGCGGACAGGGGAAGAGTTGCCCCTGGACCCCGCCCTCCAGGAACTCCCGGACTCCGCGAAAGGTGCGCCGGTGGATGGCGCAGGGGCCCAGGCGCCCGATCGCCTCGCGGTGGGCCGCCGTCGGGTAGCCCTTGTGGACCTCGAAACCGTAGCCGGGGTGGAGTCGGGCGTACTCGGTCATGAGGGCGTCGCGATGCTCTTTGGCCAGCACCGAGGCGGCCGCGACCGCCGTGGAGCGGGCGTCACCTCGAATCAGGGTCTGCTGGGGAATGTCGGACGGAACCCGGTGAACGCCATCGACGAGGAGAAAATCGGGGGTCAGACCGAGCCTCCCCAGGGCCCGGTTCATGGCCAGCAGGCTGGCCTGGAGGATATTCAGTCGATCGATCTCGCCGGCGGTCACCTCCGCCACGGCCCAGGCGCGGCAGACGCGCCGGATCTCCGGCACCAATCGTGCCCGTCTCCCCGGGGTCAGGGCCTTGGAATCGCCCAACCCGGGGATCTCGGCTCCCGGTGGAAGCACGGCGGCCGCGGCCACCACGGGTCCCGCCAGAGGGCCCCGCCCCACCTCGTCGAGACCGCAGACCGAGAGATACCCGAGGCGATGGGCCTCTCGGTCGGGATCCCCCAGGCGCGCCACCACGTTCTGGCGCGCCACGGATCAGTCGATTCGCAGTTCCTTGAGCCGGGCGGCCTTGCCCCGAAGGTTGCGCAGGTAGGTCAGCTTGGCCCTGCGGACCCGGCTGTGGGAGACCACCTCGATCTTCTCGATGCGGGGGCTGTGCAGCGGGAAGACGCGCTCCACGCCGACGCCGAAGCTCACCTTCCGCACCATGATCGAGGCACCCATGCCTCCCCGGCGCTGGGCGATGAGCACCCCCTCGAAGACCTGGGTCCGGACCTTGTCTCCCTCCCGGATCTTGTAGTGGACCCGGAGTTTGTCCCCCGACCGCAGCAGGGGGATGTCCATCCTCATGTTCTCGCGTTCAATCGTTTCGAGGGTATTCATGGAAGTTCTCCTTGTCGACGACCCCCTCGCGAGGGATCAAGCTCGAAACCCGTCTGCGCCGTGCCCGGTCACCGGCTGCTGCCGGGAGAAGGCTTCCTCCCCGCGCCGAGGGGAGGGATGCTACCGATCTCCGAAGAGACGGTCCACCACGATCGACGCGGCCGACCTTACCGAAAGATGATTGTACTCCGCCTGCCCCCGAAGGGGCTCCAGAACCCCGTCGCACCCCTCCAGAACCTCCGGCGCGAGCCCCCAGCCGGTGCCGAACACCAGGAGAACCGGCGCGGGAGTCGATGCGAGCCGTGCTCGCGCCTCCGGGAGGGTCCAGCGGCTTCCGCCGCCGCGGGCACTCGTCGCCACACGCATCGGGACCGCACCCGCCTCGCTCTCCAACCCGCTCGCAGCCTCCTCGAGGGAGGAAACCAGCCGGAGCCGCGACAGGGCTTCCCGCCGGAACGGGTTGAGCTGCCCCCCGCGGCCCCGGGTCCAGTGGCCGACGAGGCGCTCCACCAGCGCTCGCTGCCCCTCCAGGGGCGTCGTGGCGTACACGCCGCCGAGGCCGTAGGTGCAGGACAGTCGCGCCAGGTCGTGGAGGTCCAGGGTCGTCACCGCAGTCGTGCCCACCGCCCCGGTGCGCTCCAGGATCGGGTGATGCACGAGGGCCAGCCACACCCTCTCCCTCAACGATCGACCTCGGCCCTCGCCCGCCGCGCGGCCTCGTCCTCCTCGGGGGTGAGCGGAGCCCGATCCAACAGGTCCGGCCGGCGCCGGGCGGTGCGCTCGATCGCCTGGCGCCGCCTCCACGCCTCGATCTCGGCGTGGTTTCCGCTGAGCAGGACCTCCGGCACCACCGCACCCCGAAAGCTCCGGGGGCGGGTGTACTGGGGATACTCCAGGAGACCGTCGGCCAGGCTCTCGCGGGCCGTCGACTCGGCCGCTCCGAGGACTCCCGGCACCAGCCTGGCCACCGACTCGATGACGGCCAGCGCCGCGGCATCACCGCCCATCAGGACGAAGTCTCCGATGGAGACCTCGTCGTCGCAGAACCCGCGGATCCGCTCGTCGAACCCCTCGTACCGGCCGCAGACGAGGACGAGGCACTCCTCGCGGGCGAACCCGGCGGCCTCCTCCTGGCGGTACGGCCGCCCCTGGGGCGTCAGCAGCACGACGCGGCATCCGGGTTCCGCCGCCCGCACCGCCTCGACCGCGGCGACCACGGGACCCGGCTTCATCACCATGCCGGCCCCGCCCCCGAAGGGGTAGTCGTCCACGATCCGGTGCCGCCCCTCCCCGAACGGCCGCAGGTCGACGAGAGAGACCTCCACGTGCCCCTCTTCCCGGGCCCGCTTCAGGATGCCGACATCCAGGGGCCCGCGGAAGTACTCCGGGAACAGCGTGAGGACCACGAACCTCACGGCGCCAGCCCGCCGGGGACCCGGACCCGGATCAGACCGCCCTCGGGGTCCACTTCCAGGACGGTCTCGCCCACCACGGGCAGCATCCACGTCCCGCTCTTCGACGCGATCACGAGCACGTCGTGGGCCCCGGTGGGGAACACGTCGTCCACGGTCCCCAGCAGCCGGCCCTCCTCGTCGACAACCCCACAGCCCACGAGGTCCACGTGGTAGTACTCGTCCTCCCCGAGGGCAGGCATGTCCGCCCGCTCCACATAGAGGATCGAACCGGTCAGTTGCTTCGCCGCCTCCGGGTCGTCCACATCCCGGAACTTGAAGAGCGCGACCCTGCCGTGGGGCCGAACTCCCTCCACCTGCGCCGGGCGAGGCTCCCCCGACCGCCCCAGGAAGAATCGCCGGTAACGCCCGTAGTCGACCGCCGGACCGGCCCCCGGATCGACCCTCACTTCCCCGCTCACCCCGTGAGGTCTGCCGATCCTGCCGAGCGCTACGTAGCGGACCCGCGGCATGGGGGCCCGGGAACGAAGCTCAGGCCTTCGCCTGGGCCTTCGCCCACACGCCCGTCTGCCGCAGCAGGCTCCTCACCGTGTCGGACGGCTGCGCACCCTTGCCGAGCCAGTCCAGCACACGATCCTCCTTCACCTGGATCGCGGCAGGCTCGGTGAGAGGGTTGTAGGTGCCCAACACCTCCAGGAAGCGTCCATCGCGGGGCGCTTCGGAGGAGGTCGCCACGATTCGGTAGAACGGCTTCTTCTTGGCCCCGTGGCGGGCCAGACGGATCTTCACTGCCATGCGTGCGTCTCCTCGACGTGGTTCTGCGGCGCGAGTTTCCTGGAACAAGCCTGCGCGCGGCGGGTAACCGGCCTACGGCATCAGGGGAAGGCGGCCCAGCCCCTTGGAGAGCAGCCGTCCCATCCGGCCTCCTCGGCCGAGGCCCATCTGCTGGACCTGTTTGAGCATCTTCCGGGCCTCCTGATAACGCTTCATCAGCCGGTTGACGTCCTCGACGCGGGTTCCGCTCCCGGCGGCGATCCGCCTCCGGCGGCTCCCGTTGAGGATCTCCGGCTTCCGTCGCTCCAGGGGCGTCATGCTGTCGATGATCGCGATGACCCGGCCCAACTCCTTCTCGTCGGGCCGCGCACCCTTCAGGGCACCCGCGGCACCGGGGAGCTTCTTCACCAGATCTTCCAGGCTGCCCATCTTCCGGAACATCTTCAACTGGTCCCGGAAGTCCTCCAGGGAGAAACCGCTCTTGCGCAGCTTCTCCTCCATCTCCCGGGCGTCTCCCACCTCGAGTGCCTGTTCGGCCTTCTCGATGAGACCGAGGAGATCGCCCATGCCGAGGACCCGGGAAGCCATCCTCTCCGGGTGGAAGACCTCCAGCGCTTCGAGCTTCTCCCCGACGCCGAGCAGCTTGATGGGCTTCTTCGCCACCGCCTGCAGCGACAGGGCGGCACCGCCCCGGGCGTCGCCGTCCACCTTGGTGAGCACGACGCCCGTGATCCCAAGGGCGGACTCGAACTCCCGCGCCACGTTGACCGCGTCCTGGCCGGTCATCGCGTCGGCCACCAGAAGAATCTCCGCCGGCTGGAGCAGGGCACGGATCCGCCTCAACTCCTCCATGAGCGGTTCGTCCACGTGCAGGCGCCCGGCGGTGTCCACCACGAGCACGTCGCACCCGGACCGGCGGGCTTCCTCGCGGGCCGCTCCACAGATCTCCACCGGATCCCCGGAGGCGTCGGAATCGTACACCGGGAAGCCGAGGTCCGCTCCGAGCTTCTTGAGTTGCTGGATCGCCGCAGGGCGGTACACGTCGGCGGGA
>CAZGRT010000337.1:0-2802 GCA_964528225.1 uncultured Thermodesulfobacteriota bacterium
ATGATCATCGTGTCGAACATCACCAAGCCCCCGCCCCAGGACGTGCAGGACCTGGTGGGCAGCCTGCGCTACCCCAAGGAGTCCACGAACGTGTAGGCGCTGGCACCTCTGCAGCGCGGTCGAACGAGAGCGGCTGCCCCCCGGGGCAGCCGCTTCTCCTTCTCTCTCGGGCCGCCTTCCGGCGCCTCCGGCCTCGTCAGGACGTGGCGGTCCCTTCCCCCGCGCGCTCCCAGGCCGCCTCGAGGTCCATCTTCCGCCACTCGGCCGCGCAGAAGGCGCAGCGCGCCCGGATCTCGCCCTGTTCGGCGATCAGGCTGCGGGCCTCCCGGGCGCCGAGGGCCGCCAGGGTGGCGTCGAGGCGCTCGGGTCCGCACCGGCAGAGGAAGCGGGGGTTCCCGAGTTCCTGGGCGCGGAACGGGATCCCGTCGAGGGCCCGCCCCAAGAGGCCCTCCACCCCCTCCCCGGCGCGCAGCACCCCGGTGATCGACCCCAGCCGCGCCATGTTCTCTGCGAGAAGCTCGTTGAGTTCCTCCGGCGCGCCGGGCAGGGTCTGGACGAGGATGCCCCCCGCCGCCCCGACGGAGCGGTCGGCGGAGACGAACACGCCCAGGCCCACTGCCGACGGGACCTGCTCGCTCACCAGGAGGTAGTAGGCGAGGTCCTCGCCCATCTCGCCGCTCCGGAGGGGCACCGTGGAGACGTAGGGCTCCCGCAGCCCGAGGTCCTTGACGACCACCAGGTTCCCCCTGCCACCCACGGCCCCTCCCACGTCGATCTTGCCGCCGCGGGAGGGCATGTCCGCCAGCGGATTCCCCGCGTACCCGCGAACCGTGAGGTCCGGCCGCCCCTCGGCAACCACCGGGCCGAGCGCGCCCTCCCCGCGCCACTGGAGGAGGATCGACTGGCGGCCCTTGAGCAGGCTGCCGAGCAGGAGGGCCCCCGTGAGCGCCCTCCCGAGGGCGGCGGTGGCCGTGGGGGAAGCCCCGTGGGCGAGCCGCGCCTCCTCGCACACCGTCGAAGTCGCGGCGGCGCGCACGAGAACGGTCCCGTCCTCGACGAGGGCTCCGACCAGGCGGTCGGGGGGCGTCACGGTTCCTCCAGCAGGGGCAGGGAGATGCGGAAGGTGGTGGTGTCCTTCTCGGCGTCGACCCGCACCTCCACCAGCCCACCCAGGGAGCGGGCGAAGCGGTACACGATGTTGAGGCCCCGGCCGGAGACGTCGGCCGAGAGGATGCGCGAGATCTCGGCTTCGGGGATCTGCCCGGAGTTGGTGATCTCCGCCCAGGCCATGCCGGCCGACTTCCCGGTCCGGACCTCCAGGCTTCCCCCCTCCCGGGGGATGGCCTTGGTCGCGTTGTTGAGCAGGTTGTCCAGGACCCTCTCCAGGGCCAGCCGGCCCGTGCTCACCCGCAGCCCCTCCTCCATTCCCCTCGCATCGAGGACGATGCCCACCCTCTTCTGCTCCCGGATCGCCTCCTCGTTGATGAGGAAGCGCGCTCGCACGACCTCCGAGAAGTCGAGCGTCTCCGGCTTCGCGGCCGGCGAGAGACTGACGGCCATCTCCTGGAGGCGGGTCCCCTCCTGGATGATGACGTCGAGGAAGCGCAGCATCTCCTCGCGGCGCTCGTCGCCCCGCTCGAGCATCCGCCGCACCCGCCGGGCGAAACCCGCCACGGCGATGGCCGGGTTCTTGAAGTCGTGCAGGATGTCGTCGAGGCGCTCGATCTCCAGGGCCTGGGTGATCTGCTTCCCGAAGAAGGTAAGGATCTCGATCTCCTCGTCGGCGAAGAAGCGGCGCTTGTCCACGGCGTCGAACACGAGCACGTAGCTCACCCGGTCGCCGATCCGGAGGGGCACGTAGAGGATGGAGTTGATGTTGTGGGCACGCGCGAAGCGGCGCAGGTTCTCGGTCACGAGGCCGCTCGCCTGGGGGTTCTTGATGAGCAGGTACGACGGGTGGACGCGCTCGTTGTCGGTGTCGCCGAAAGGCCGGTCGCCCCGCACCACGACCCTCAGGTAGGGGTGGTCCTCGAGCACGAAGGCCTTCCCGATGGTGTGGTAGCCCCCCTCCTCCGGCCACCCGCTCTCGAGCACCGCGCTCTCCCCGTCGTCCGACACGGCGAACAGCGTGCAGCTCTGCACCTTGATGATGTCCTGGAGCTCTTCCACCATCATCCGGAAGATCTCCTTCATCTTGATGCCGCCCTCCAGGGAGAGCTTGGCGAAGATCTTCTCGACGACCCACTCCTTCTTCTGGTTCACCCGCCGCAGTTCGGCGATCCGCTTCCGGGCGATCACGTAGCTCACCCGCTGGGCCATGAGCTCCGCGGTGAGCACCTCCGCCGGGGAGAACGCCCTCTGGGCCTCCCGGTAGTAGATGTGGATGGCTCCCCGCACGTCGGCGGCCTCGGCGACGAACCGGGGGATGATGAGGGGGACCGCGACGAGGCTCCGCAGCCCCTGGGCCACCACCGACTTGTCGCGGTAGTCCGGGTCCGAGGCGATGTCGGGCACCACCCGGCTCCTCCCGGTGGACACGACCCACCCCGCGATGCTCTCGTCGAAGGGGATCGCGGACTCCCGCCGGGATTCGTCGTAGTGGTAGGAGCCGAAGGACACCATCTGGTTCTGGTGGGGCTCGTGAATCCGGATGGACGCCGCCTCGGCCCCGAGGAACTCGACGATGATGCGGGAGGCGTCGTGAAGGATCCTGCGCCACGACTGGCGGGCGTCGACGTTGATGAGGTCGTTGAAGGTCCGGAAGACGCACTCGAGCGCCCAGGGGAAGTCGGGGTGGGAGAC
>CAZGRT010000338.1:0-8517 GCA_964528225.1 uncultured Thermodesulfobacteriota bacterium
GGACCTCCGCGTCGACACCGATCCGGAGAACATGCTCAGCGAGAACGAAGAGGTCCGCGTCTTTCACAACCGGGTCAAACGGGACTTCGCGCTCTCGGACATGTTGGTGCTGGGCGTCGTGAACGAGAGCGACCCGGACGGGGTCTTCAACCCCGAGACCCTGGGCAAGGTGTACCGGATCACCCGGGGCATCGAGGGCATCGAAGGCGTGGTGGTGCAGGACCTCCTGGCCCCGAGCACCGTGGACGACATCCTCCAGGCCGGGCCCGGCTCGGTGCGGTTCCAGTACCTGATGGAGAGGCCGCCCGAGAGCCGTGAGGAGGCGCTTCGCGTCCGCGACCGGGCCATGGCCAACCCACTCCTCCACGGGACGCTGGTCAGCGAGGACGGCAAGGCGTTGGCGGTCTACGTGCCCATCGCCGAGAAGAGCATGGCCCACAGGGTGAGCGGGGAGGTCCAGGGGTTGATCGCGGCCGAGCCTGCCGGGCAGGAGGCCTACCACATCACCGGTTTGCCGGTGGCCGAGGACACCTTCGGGGTCCAGATGTTCCAGCAGATGGCGGTCTCGGCGCCCCTGGCCGGTCTGATCGTCTTCCTCCTCATGCTCTTCTTCTTCCGCAGACTCGTCCTGGTGACCGCTCCCATGGTGGTGGCCATCCTCACGGTAATCTTCACCATGGGCGCCCTGGTGAGCACCGGCCACACCGTCCACATCATGAGTTCCATGATCCCCATCTTCCTCATGCCGATCTCGGTGGTGGACTCGGTGCACATCCTCTCGGTCTTCTTCGACCGCTACCAACTGTACAAGGACCGGGCGCAGACCCTGCGGGCCGTGATGGGCGAACTGTTCATGCCCATGCTCTACACCAGCCTGACGACCATGGCCGGGTTCGCCAGCCTGGCCATGACACCGATCCCTCCGGTCCGGGTCTTCGGCCTCTTCGTAGCGCTCGGCGTGGCGGTCGCGTGGGTCTTCACCGTCACCCTGGTTCCCGCCTACATCATGCTGTTCATCCCGGAGCGCAGGCTCGAGAACTTCGGCGCCACCGCCCATCACGAGCAGGACGAGGGCCACTCGCCCCTCGCCCGACTCCTCGTGGGGGCCGGGAGGCTCACCCGGGAGAGGGCGAAGCTCTGGCTCGCCCTGACCGCCATCCTGCTCGCGGTCTCCGCGTACGGCATCTCCCGGATCCGGATCAACGACAACCCCGTGAAGTGGTTCGTGAAGAGCCACCCGATCCGCGTGGCGGACGAGGTTCTCAACCGGCACTTCGGCGGCACCTACGAAGCCTATCTGGTGTTCGAGCCGCCGGCGTCGGCCTCGGCCCTCCGGGACTCCCTGGCGGGGGTGGGCCGGTTCCTGGACGAGGCGGGAAACCAGGCATTGCTGGCCGAGACGGCCGCGGCCCTTCGGGATCGGCTCGCGGCCCTCACGGCGGAGGAGGCCGCCGCCCCGCGGCCCGACCCGGGCCGGGTGCTGCAGCGGCTCGCCGACGAACTGGACGCCCGGACCGCCGCGGACGCGGACGCCGGCGACGAGCTTCTGGACGCGCTGGACCTCCTGGCGGAGGGGCTCGAGGACCAGCGCACGGCGCTCCACACGTTCAAGCAGCCCGAGGTCCTCCGCTACGTGGAGAGGCTGCAGCAGCACCTGGCGTCCCACCACATCGTGGGCAAGACCAACGGTCTCACCGACGCGGTGAAGAAGGTCCACCAGGAACTCTTCGAAGGGCGGCCCGAGCAGTTGCGCATCCCCGACTCGGCGGCGGCGGTGGCACAGACGGTCCTCTCGTTCCAGGGGAGCCACGACCCGGAGGACGTCTGGCACCTCGTGACCCCGGACTTCCGCCGGCTCAACCTGTGGGTCCAGCTCAAGAGCGGGGACAACAGGGACATGGAGGGCGTGGTCGCGCAGGTGGAGGAGTACCTCGCGGCCAACCCGCCGCCGGTGCCCTTGGAACACGCCTGGGCGGGCCTCACCTACCTGAACGTGGTCTGGCAGGAGAAGATGGTCAAGGGCATGCTCTCGAGCCTGCTGGGAAGCTTCGGGATCGTCCTCCTGATGATGGCGGTCCTCTTCCGGTCCGTGCTATGGGGGCTCTTGTCCATGATTCCGCTCTCGGTGACGATCGCCTTCATCTACGGCCTGATCGGGCTCGTCGGGAAGGAGTACGACATGCCGGTGGCCGTGCTCTCGAGCCTGACCCTGGGGATGAGCGTCGACTTCGCCATCCACTACATCGAGCGGGCGCGGGAGATCCAACGGGAGACCGGCTCCTGGGCCGCGACGGCGACCCGCATGTCCATGGCGCCATCGCGCGCCATCGCGCGAAACGCGATCGTGATCGCCGTGGGCTTCGCGCCGCTCCTCGCCGCGTCCCTCGTCCCCTATCGGACCGTGGGCTTCTTCCTCGCGGCGATCATGGCCGTTTCCGGGGCGGCCACGATCGTGATCCTCCCCTCCCTCATCCAGGTGCTCCAGCGAGTCCTCTTCCGCGCGGCGGGCCGCGCCGGAACCGAAGAGGCGGGCCGCGCCTGAGCGCCGCGCCGAGAACGGAAAGGAGATCGACCCCATGAGGACCTTCCCGACAGCCCTGGTCGCCCTCACCCTGACCCTCGCTCTCGCGCCGCCCTCGGGAGCCCTGACGGCGGACGAAATCGTGGAAAGGGCAAACCTCGCCTCCTACTACGCGGGCACCGACGGCCAGGCCCGGGCCTCCATGGTCATCGAGGACCGCGAGGGCCGCACGCGGGAGCGCGAGTTTACGATCCTGCGCAGGGACAAGGCCGACGGCGGCGAGCAGTTCTACTACGTGTACTTCCACAAGCCCGGCGACGTTCGGAAGACCGTGTTCATGGTCCACAAGCACGTGGATCGGGACGACGACCGATGGCTGTTCCTGCCCGCCCTCGACCTGGTCAAACGCATCGCCGCCTCGGACAAGCGCACGAGCTTCGTGGGGTCCCACTTCTTCTACGAGGACGTCTCGGGCCGGAGCCCCGCCGCGGACGACCACGCGCTCGCGGAGGAGACGGGGGAGCACTACGTGCTGGAGAACACACCCCGGGACCCGGGGAGCGTCGAGTTCGCGCGCTACCGCGTCTGGGTGGACCGGAAGACCTTCCTGCCGGTGAAGGCCGAGTACTTCGACAAGCAGGGCAAGGTCTATCGGCGGCTCTCGACGCTGAAGGTCGAGGAGATCCAGGGCATCCCCACGGTCACCCAGGCCCGGATGGAGGACCTGAACACGGGCGGCAAGACGACCATGGCCTTCGAGAAGGTGCAGTACGACCAGGGGATCCCCGAGGACGTGTTCACCGAACGCTACCTGCGCAACCCCCCGAGGGAGTACATCCGGAGGTGAGCCCCGGGGGAAGCCGGCTCCCTCTTCGCGTCCCTCGCTTCACGGAAGGAATGCCCATGCGCCCACTGCCCGCCTCGCTCGCCCTGTGGATGCTCGCCGCCACCACCGGAGCCGCCGCGGAACTCCCCTTCCACGGGTTCCTGGAGGCCGCGGCAGGCGCGCGGGTGGTGGACGACGACACCTCCCGGGACGACTTCCTCCTGGAGGAGGCCCGCTTCCAACTGGACTTCCTCCACGACGGAGAGATCGGGAGTCTCCAGTTTCGGGGGGACTTCCTCTACGACGGCGTGAAGCAGGACACGGACATCGACGTGCGGGAGGCCAGCGTCTTCCTCACCCCGCTGGCCAGCGTGGACCTCAAGGTGGGCCGGCAGATCCTCACCTGGGGAACCGGGGACTTCGTGTTCCTCAACGACCTATTCCCCAAGGACTGGCAGAGCTTCTTCATCGGGAGGGACGACGAGTACCTCAAGAAGCCCGCCGACGCGGTGCGCGCGACCTGGTTCGGCGACCGGGTCAGCCTCGACCTGGCCTGGCTGCCGGTCTTCGAACCCGACGGCTACATCTCGGGGGAGCGACTCTCGTTCTGGGACTTCGGCCTCGACCGGCAGCGCGGGCCGAGGGACGGCGAGATCGCCACGGACGAGCCCGGCAAGACCCTGGGGAACGGCACCCTGGCGGGCCGCCTCTACGGCGACTTCGGCGGGTGGGAGACGGCCCTCTACGGGTTCCGCGGCCACTATGGGCAGCCCAAGGGGTTCGACCCGGAGACCGGCGACTACGTCTTCCCGCGCCTGGAGTCATGGGGAGGGAGTGTGCGGGGGGCCCTGCTGGGCGGCATCGCCAACGCGGAGGTGGCCTGGTACCGGAGCCTGGACGACACCGACGGCGACGACCCCTTCGTGCCCAACTCGGAGATTCGAGCGCTGGTGGGATTCTCCCACGAACTCGTCACGGACCAGACGCTGGGGGTTCAGGGCTACCTGGAGAGGGCCCTGGACTACCCCGACCCCGGCCGGACCAAGCGCGACCGCTGGTGGCTCACCGTGCGGTACACGGCCCTCCTGCTGCAGCAGAACCTCATCCTGTCCTGGTTCAGCTTCTACTCCCCCAACGAGGAGGACGCATACCTGCGGCCCAAGATCTCGTACAAGTTTTCCGACGCCGTCCTCCTCACCCTGGGCGGCAACGTCTTCCTCGGACGGGAGGACGACACGTTCTTCGGCCAGTTCGAGGACGACACCAACGTCTACGGGCGAGTGCGCTACAGCTTCTGACCGCCCCTCTCGCCGCTCCGGTCCCCGCCTGGGCATCGTCGGAGATGCCGTGGGGGAGGTCGGGGGACCTTCGGCTCACCAGGCCCACGCGAGGGACAGGCCGGCCGCCCCCGGGGCGAGCGAGAGCCTCCACGCGGGGAGGGCGGCGGCCTCCCACTTCCGGAAGAACTGCCCCTCCTCCCGGCGGTTCCACTTATGGGCGGCGTTGACGGCGCTGACCACGTTGCCGCTGTACCATCCGAGCTCGAAGGCACCGAGCACGCCCGCCAGGGCCCACTCCTCCCGCCGGGCGGCCTCGTAGGTGCCCCAGATGAAGGCCGCGTTGAGCACGAAGGCCACGGCGGCGTCCCGGGGCCGGCCGCAGTAGAGGTGTCCCGCGCCCGGCACCACCGCCGCGAGCGTGCCGGCGGTCGCCGGCCGCTTCCGGGGGAGGCCCTGGAACTCGTCGATGAGGTCCTGCCGGGCGCCCGCGGGCAACTCGGTCAGCCCCTCGCGGAGCACGGCGAGGGTCCCGAGCGTCGCCTCGGCCTCGCCCTCCGGATTGGCCAGGAGAAGGCCCGCGGCATCGCCGTAGCGCTGTCCCTGGTACAGGGCAGCGCCCAGGAGGCGGCGCGAGTCGTCTTCCGGGGGCAGCCGGCCGAAGCAGGCCGCCGCCTCCTCCCATCGCCCGGCCTGTGCGTAGGCCACGCCCATCCCCTTCCAGGCCCTGTCCTGCTCGGGGTGGGTGGGGAAGTGGTGCAGGAAGCGCTGGTACTCCGTGACCGCCCGGAAGCTCTCCCCCGCGGAGAGGAGGACCTCGGCGAAGGAGAGGGCTCCCTCCGGCGTGGCCGGGGGCGGGGGCTCCGCCGCCCCCGCCGTCCCCCACGCGAGCAGCAGGACAAACAGTGCCCTACGGATCAAGACGGCCCCGCAGGAACGCCAGGTCGTCTTCGACGGGCGAGTAGATCCGCCAGGTGCCGTCGATCCGGATGCGGGGAGCGAAGGCCGCCTCGTCGGCCTCCCCGATGAGGCGGCCGGCCGTGAGCGCCACCCCGAGCAGCGGCCCGTGGCGGCCCACGGCCTCCAGCGCGTACGCGGAGCAGGAGGGGTGGCTCGGGCAGCGGTCCCCGTCGACCCGGCTCACCGTCGATTGGTACGCCCGGACGGCCCAGCGCAGGGGCAGTGCGGCGGGGCCGGCGACGGGTTCCCGGGAGGGCGCCTCCACCCGCCTCCACCCGGGAGGGTCCCAGGCGAGGCAAGGGGCTCCCCACCAGCCCAGCCCCGCGACCGCGACGACCGCCGCGGCCGCCCGGCGAGCCCTTCGGGTCACCGGGCGTTCCCCGTGCGGCCGCCGGAGGATTCTTCCGTGTCGAGCCGCGCCTGCCGGTAGACGAGCCGCGGGGTCTCCAGGGTCACCTTGGTGCCGGGGGGGACGCTCTCGGTGAGCCAGACGTTGCCCCCGATCACGCACCTCTTCCCGATCACCGTGGTACCGCCGAGGATGGTGGCGCCGGAGTAGATGACGACGTCGTCCTCGATGGTCGGGTGGCGCTTCGTCCCCCGGACCAAGCCACCCTGTTCGTCCCTGGCGAAGGACAGGGCGCCCAGGGTGACCCCCTGGTACAGGGTGACCCGCTCCCCGATGTCGCAGGTCTCCCCGATGACGACCCCGGTGCCGTGGTCGATGAAGAACTCCCTGCCGATCCTCGCCCCGGGGTGGATGTCGATGCCCGTGAGGCTGTGGGCGTGCTCGGTCATCATCCGCGGCAGCACCGGCACCCCGACCTCGTGGAGCACGTGGGCGAGCCGGTACACGGTGACCGCGTACAGGCCCGGGTAGCAGAAGACCACTTCGTCGTAGCTCTTGGCCGCCGGGTCCCCCCGGAACGCGGCCACCACGTCGCCCGACACCAGGCTGCGAACCTCCGGGAGCCGCTCCAGGAACTGGATCGCCTGGCGCTGCCCCGTGTCGAGGCAGTGCGAGCACAGGCTCTCCGTGCGCCGGCACTCGTGGCGGATGGAGCGGGACACCTGCAGGCTCAGGCGGTCGAAGAGCTCGGTGACCTCCTGCCCGACGTGGTACGGGAGGCTGGGCCAGTCGACCTCCTGGCGGCCGAAGAACCCAGGAAAGACCAGGTCGAACATGAGGCGGACGACGCCCGTGATCTCCTCCTTCGACGGGATGAGGGCCGCGTCGATGTGGGCCACGTGGGGCACGGTGCGGCAGCTCTCCACCACGGCGGCCACCACCTCCGGCAGGCGGTCCCGGAAGCGTCGGTGGTGATCCTGCACCGCTTCGCACACCCCCTGTTCGGCGGCCAGGTCCTGGCAGGACGGCAACGGCTTCTTCTTCCCCATCGTCAAGGCTCCTGTCGGGTGAGTCCGAGCCTGCGGGCCACCGGTTCCACGGCCCGCAGGACCTCTTCGGGGTGGGATACCTCGGCGGGCCACGGCCTCGGGTGCCCCTCCTGCGCCCCCTTGAAGGTGGCGTCCACGGCCAGTCGGTCGCCCACCACCCGCACGTCCCGCAGCGGGTCGATGCTGGCCAGCGCCCGCCAGACGAGCCGCGGGAGCTCTTCGTCCCCCTCCCCCTCGACCGCCACCGCGACGTGCACGCCGGGAATCCCCACGGCCGCCCGGCTCAGCTGCTCCCCCTCTCCCGGGCGGACCTTCCGGAAGACGAGCAGCGCGAGCCCCAGCCGCGTCCCCCGCACGGGGGTCCTGCACGAGCGCAGCCCGGGGAACGGGCCCTGCAGCGCGGCGAGGATCGCCTCCTCCGACGGCAACTCCTCGGCCGGAGGGGGTGGGCCCCCGTGGCCCGGCTCGCCCGGCACCGGCCGGGTGGCGTCGATGCCCAGCTTACCACCCCAGAGGGCGGACGGGCTCGCGTGATCGAGCGCATCGAGGACGCCCTCGGAGAAGACGAGGCCACCGGGGATCCGCGCGCGGTCCAGCAGCGCCCGGGCCGCCGCGGCCCCGTCGCGCACGTCCACGTCCGGGTCCAGGGCCGCGAGGATCTTCGTGAAGCTCATCTGGCCGGCGCCCCACAGCCCCTGGAAGAGCCGCCGGGCCTGCATGGGGTAGTGCTTGTCCACCGCGAGGAGGCACAGGTTGTGGAACACCCCCGCCGGCGGCAGGTGCATCTCCGTCACCTCGGGCCACTGGGTGCGGAGCAGGGGCGCGAAGATGCGCTCGGTGGCGTACCCGAGCCACTCGTCCTCCATGGGGGGGATGCCCACGACCGTGGTCATGTAGGTGGGGTCGCGACGGTGGGTCACGGCCGTTACGTGGAACACGGGGTAGGGCTCGGCCGGGGAGTAGACGCCGGTGTGATCGCCGAAGGGGCCCTCGACCCGCGTCTCCCCCGGGTCCACGTAACCCTCCAGCACGATCTCCGCGGAAGCGGGAACCCACAGGTCGACCGTGACGCACCGGGCCAGTTCCACGGGCCGCTTGCGGATGAACCCGGCGAGCATCAACTCGTCCACCCCGTGGGGCAGCGGGGCGGTGGCACAGTAGGTGACCACCGGGTCCGTTCCGATGGCCGCGGCCACCTCCATGCGCCCCCCGCCGCGGCGGTGCATCTCGTGGGCGCGGCTCCCGTCCTTGTGGATGTGCCAGTGCATCCCCGTGGTCCGGGCGTCGAACACCTGCAGCCGGTACATCCCCACGTTCTGCCGGCCGGTCACGGGATCCTTCGTGAACACGCAGGGCAGCGTGACGAAGGAGCCGCCGTCGCCGGGCCAGCAGGTCAGGACCGGGAGCCGGCCGAGATCGACGTCGTCCCCCGTCAGGACCACCTCCTGGCACGGCGCACGGCCGCGGCGGCGGCGGGGCGGGCCCCCCCGGAGCTCGATCAGGTTCGGGAGCAGGCGGATCGCCTCTCCCAGGCT
>CAZGRT010000339.1:0-2169 GCA_964528225.1 uncultured Thermodesulfobacteriota bacterium
CGGCGCATGGAGGAAGCCGGGGAAGGCGTGCTTCCCGTCGGCCTCCGACAGATAGCCGTACTCGTGCATCCGGGAGGTCTTCAGGCTCGTGACCTTGCCCCGCACCACCTGGAGGCTGGCGTCGAGCCCCTCCACGGCCCGCGGGGCCGTCACGGGCAGGAACGCCCGGACGCCGGAGGGGTTCGTCATCACCAGCAGCCGCAGCACGAACATCACCGTGTCGTGGTGGCTGCGGACCCGGCCGCGGTCGTCGATGAGTTCGAGATTCTGCCCCCCGGGCGTCACGCAGAACCCCAGGTCGGCGCCGAGGGCCTTCACGATCTCTCCCACCTGCCGCGCCGCCATCGCGGCCTCGGTGGTCCGCCGCATGAGGCGGCGCTCGTCGGGGTAGGCGTTGAGCACCACCGTCTGGCAACCGAGGGCGTTGAGGAGCGACGGCAGGTACTCGCCGGTCGTGCCGTTGCCCAGGTCCAGCACCACGCGGAAGCGCCGCGCCCGCACGGCATCCTGGTCGAGGGCCCGCAGGTAGCCCTCCCGGTAGAACTCCGGCACCGCGGGCATCTCCCGGATCGCCCCCACCTCGCCGTGGTCCACGCGGCGGAAGTTCTCCTTGAAGAAGAGCCGTTCGATCGACTTCTCGAGGCCGGTGTCGATCAGGTTCCCGTCACCGTCGTAGAAGACGATCTCCGTGTTGCGCGAACCCGCCGGGCTCTGTTGGAAGTAGACGCCGGCAACCTCGCCGAAACTCGCGAGCTTGTAGCGCTGCACCGGGACCGGGGCCATCTTGATGTCGTGCACGTTGACGCCGGTGGAGAGGATCCCGCCGAGGAAGGCGCGCTTTAGCATGCGGCTCGCCCGCAGGTAGTCCCGCCCCACCAGGATGTGGCTTCCCACCGGGAGCACCGACCCCAGGGCGGCCCCCATCTTGGCGGCGAACTCCGGCGAGAGTTCGACGTTCGTGCGCCCCTGGACCGACGCCCCCTCGAACACCGACTTCTTCCACTTGTCCCCCCACACCAGGTTCGAGGACAGAACGCTACCCGCCTCCACCTTCTTGTCCGGCCACACCATGATGTCCCTCTCGAAGCGCGCCCCCTCCCCCACCTCGGTCCCCTCCGCGACCACGGCCCCCTCCTCCATGTGAACCTCCTCGCCCGCGCTGACCCCATCGCACAGGACCACGTTGCGCAGGTGCGATCGGGCCCCCACCGAGACGTTGCGCCAGAAGTTCGCTCCCTCGAGCACCGCGCCGTCTCCGACACGGCACCCGTCTCCCAGCACGACGTTGCGCAGGCGGACCGACCGGCCGATGCGGACGCCCTTCCCCAACACCGCCTGCCCCTCCACGACGAGGTCGTCGGGAATCTCGCTCCCCTCCTCGCACCACAGCGTCCCCCCGCCCCGCTCCTGCCGGCGACCCGGGTAGGTCAGCTGGACCGTGCCCTCCAGGATCTCGTGCACGGCTTCGCGGTACGAGTCCGGGTCCCCCACGTCGCGCCAGTAGCCCGAAGCGTTGTACCCGTAGATGGGCACGTTCTCCCGGAGGAAGATCGGGAACAGGTCCTTGGAGAAGTCGAAGGGGCGGCCGGAGGGGATATGGCGGAACACCTCGGGCTCGAGCACGTAGATCCCCGTGTTCACCGTGTCGCTGAACACCTCTCCCCACCCCGGCTTCTCGAGGAAGCGCAGGATCCGCCCCGCGGCGTCGGTGATGACGACCCCGAACTGCAGCGGGTTGGGCACGCTCGTCAGGGTGATGGTGGCCGGCGACTTCGTGGCCCGGTGGAACTCCAGGATCCGCCCCAGGTCGAAGTCCGTAACGAGATCGCCGGACATCACCAGGAACGTGGAGCCGATCGCCTGCTCCGCGAACTTGACGGCCCCCGCCGTGCCGTAGTCGTCGTCCGGCAGCACGTAGTGCAGGTTGACGCCGAAGCGCGACCCGTCCCCGAAGTACCCGCGGATCACCTCGGGCATGTAGTAGAGGAGCACCACGATCTCCGTGATCCCGGCGTTGCGCAGGCGCTCCACGATGTGCTCCATCATGGGCCGGTTGAGCAGGGGGACCATCGGCTTGGGAACGGAGTGGGTGAGAGGCTGGATCCGGGTGCCGAAGCCGCCGGCCATCAGAACGCCCTTCATGGGTCGATCTCCTGGTTGACGGCCGCC
>CAZGRT010000340.1:0-1511 GCA_964528225.1 uncultured Thermodesulfobacteriota bacterium
GGCGGCGGCGTGGCGCTGATCCGCTGCGTCCCGGGCCTGGACAAGCTCAAGCTGCCCGAGGGCCAGAGCGTGGGGGTGCAGATCGTGAAGCGCGCCCTCGAGGAGCCGTTGCGCCAGATCGTGGCCAATGCGGGCGCCGAGCCGTCCGTGGTGGTCAACGAGGTCAAGGGGCGCAAGGACAGCCAGGGCTTCGACGCCTACAAGGAAGAGTACGTGGACATGATCGACGCGGGCATCATCGACCCGACCAAGGTCACCCGTACCGCTCTCCAGAATGCGGCGAGCGTGGCGGGCCTCCTGCTCACGACCGAGGCCATGATCGCCGAACTCCCCAAGGAGGAGAAGCCGGGTGGCATGCCTGGCGGCGGCATGGGCGGCATGGGTGGCATGGGCGACATGGACATGTAAGCTCGTCCCTTCGTACTGCCATACGAAGACGAAGAAGCCCGCGGCGCTGCCGCGGGCTTCTTCCTTCTTGCCGGCCGCGCCCTCTCGCCCCTCGCTTGACACCGCCTCCGGGGGTCCCCTAGGATCGCGCTGCCGACCAGCCCATGAGCCCTGCCCTTCGCGCTCTCGCATCCCTGCGCCTCACCCTGGGGCTCCTCTTCGCCTTGGCGATCCTGGGAGCCCTGGGAAGCGTCGTGCCCCAGGGGCTGCCCACCGACCAGTACCGGACCCGGTACCCCGAGTCCGCAGAGTTCATCCTGTCCCTGGGCCTCGATCGGTACTACACCGGGCCGGTGTACCGCGGGCTCCTGGGGCTCTTCACCCTCAACCTGCTCGCCTGCGCGGCCGGCCGCTCGGCGGACGGCTGGCGCGGCTTCCGGGGCCGCGGGAGGGCGGGGGCCCGGGTCCCGGCAGGGTCGGCCGGCGTCTCCGCTGAGGCGCTCGGGGCTCGGGGGCTTCGCGTCTCCAGCGAGCAACCCCTTCGCGCCTCTCGGCGGAAGTGGGCGTTCCTGGGGTTTCCTGCGGTCCACCTGGCCCTCCCGGTGGTCGCGGCGGGGGCCCTGGGCGGGAGCGTGGCCGGCTTCGTCGGCACGCAGAACGTCTACGTCGGCGACTCCACGCCCACTGTCTACGACTGGTCGGTGCTCCGGGACCGGCCGCTGCCCTTCCGGATCGCCGCCGAGGACTTCCGCCTGCTGCACTATCCCATCCAGCTCCGGATCGACATCCTCGGCGCGCCGGAGCGCCAGGAAGCCGACCTCCGGGTCGGGGGCACGGTGCCGGTGGCGGGCACGCCGTACCGCGTCCGGGTCGAGAGCTTCGACCCGGAGTCCGGGGACATGGTGTATTTCGTGGAGACCCCGGCAGGCCCCCGCGGCCCCTTCTCCCGGAGCCGAGAGGAGGGGGCCCCCGTGCGCGCTCGCCCCTCGGCGTTCCGGGACCCGGAGGTCCGCAGGGCCGAGGCCGTTGTCGCGTTGACCGACGCCGAGGGGCGGCCGATCCTCCGGCAGGCCGTGGCCGTCAACGAGCCCGTCGTGCACGGAGGGCTTCGAATCTACCTGACC
>CAZGRT010000341.1:0-7730 GCA_964528225.1 uncultured Thermodesulfobacteriota bacterium
GACCGCAATGGCTCGACTGTGGCGAATGGGATGGGTGCTGGGCGTGGTCGCGTGCGTTGGGCTCGGGGCGACCCACGCCCCGGCGCAGGTTTCCGACGACGTCGTCAAGGTGGGCGTCATGAGCGACATGTCGGGGACCTACTCGGACCTCTCGGGGCCGGGGTCCGTCGTGGCCGCCCAGATGGCCATCGAGGATTTCGGGGGCAAGGTCCTCGGCAAGAAGATCGAACTGGTGACCGCCGACCACCAGAACAAGGCCGACATCGCGGCCAACAAGGCCCGGGAGTGGTTCGACGCCGATCAGGTCGACGTCATCGTCGACCTCCCGACGTCCTCCTGCGCCCTCGCGGTCATGGAGGTGGCCAAGCAGAAGAACCGGGTGACGCTGATCTCCACCGGCGCCTCCACGAAGATCACGAACGACAACTGCACGGCGACGAACGTCCACTGGACCTACGACACCTACTCTCTGGCCGTGGGCACGGGCCGGGCGGTGGTGGCGAACGGCGGGGACACGTGGTTCTTCCTCACGGCCGACTACGCCTTCGGCCACTCCCTCGAGGGGGACACCGCCGCAGTGGTGAAGGAGAGCGGCGGCAAGGTGCTCGGCAACGTACGCCACCCCTTCCCCAGCGCCGACTTCTCGTCGTTCCTCATGCAGGCCCAGGCGTCCGGCGCGAAGATCATCGGCCTAGCGAACGCCGGCGCCGACACCACCAACGCCATCAAGCAGGCCAAGGAGTTCGGCATCACACCGACCCAGACCCTGGCCGGCCTCCTGGTGTTCCTGACGGACATCCGCGCCCTCGGGCTCGAGACCGCCCAGGGCATGATGCTCACCACCGGCTTCTACTGGGACCGCAACGAAGAGACCCGCGCGTGGTCCAAGCGCTTCTACGAGCGCCACAAGGCCTATCCGACCATGGGCCAGGCCGGCGTGTACTCGGCCCTCATGCACTACTTCAAGGCCATCGAGAAGGCCGGCACCGACGAGGCGGTCGCGGCGGTCAACCAGATGAAGGCGCTGCCGGTCAACGACATGTTCGCGAAGAACGGGAAGGTCCGCGCCGACGGCCGCATGGTGCACGACATGTACCTCGCCCAGGTGAAGACGCCGGCGGAGTCCAAGGGAGAGTGGGACTACTACAAGATCATCCGGACGATCCCGGGCGACGAGGCGTACATTCCCCTGGAGAAGAGCACCTGCTCGCTGGTGAAGAAGTAGCGTGATCCGGTCGGAGGCGAGGGGCGCGAGATGACGGTCCAGGTGTTCGGGGTTCCGATCCAGGCCCTTCTGGGGCAGCTTCTCATCGGGCTCATCAACGGCTCCTTCTACGCCGTGCTGAGCCTGGGGCTGGCGATCATCTTCGGGCTCCTCAACATCATCAACTTCGCCCACGGAGCCCAGTACATGCTCGGCGCGTTCGCGGCCTGGATGGGCCTGAGCTACCTGGGCGTGAACTACTGGGCGGCCCTCTTTCTCGCTCCCCTCGCCGTCGGCGCCTTCGGGATCGTGCTCGAAAGACTGTTCCTCCGGCGCCTGTACCACCTGGACCACCTCTACGGCCTGCTCCTCACCTTCGGCCTCGCGCTGATCCTCGAGGGGCTCTTCCGGCAGATGTACGGGATCTCCGGCCTGTCGTACCCGGCGCCCAAGCTCCTCCAGGGGGGCACGAATCTCGGGTTCATGTTCCTGCCCCACTACCGGGCCTGGGTGATCGTGGCCTCCCTGACCGTGTGCTTCGCGACCTGGTACGTGATCGAGCGCACGAAGCTGGGCGCCTATCTGCGGGCCGGTACAGAGAAGCCCCAGCTCCTCCAGGCCTTCGGCGTGAACGTGCCGCTGATGATCACCCTGACCTACGGCTACGGGGTGGCGCTGGCGGCCTTCGCCGGGGTGCTGGCGGCCCCGATCTACCAGGTGACCCCGGTGATGGGGTCGAACCTCATCATCGTGGTCTTCGCCGTGGTCGTGATCGGGGGGATGGGCTCCATCCTGGGCTCGATCGTGACCGGCATCGGGCTCGGGCTCGTGGAGGGGCTCACCAAGGTCTTCTACCCGGAGGCCTCCGCCATGGTGATCTTCGTCATCATGGCGGCGGTCCTGATCACCCGCCCCGCGGGGCTGTTCGGGCGGGAGCGATGAGCCCGGGGCGTCGCCGGATCCTCTCCCTCGCAGCCGCCGCGGTGGTTGCCGTGTCGGCGCCCTACGCGGTCTACCCGGTCTTCCTCATGAAGGTGATGTGCTTCGCCCTGTTCGCGAGCGCGTTCAACCTCCTCCTGGGCTACGTGGGGCTCCTGTCCTTCGGCCACGCGGCCTTCCTCGGTTCGGCGAGCTACGTCACGGCGCACACGGTGAAGGTGCTCGGCTTTTCGCCCGGGCTCGGCATCCTTGCCGGCGTGGCCGTCGCCGCCGCGCTCGGCCTGGTGGTGGGGTGGCTGGCCATCCGCCGGTCGGGCATCTACTTCGCGATGATCACGCTGGGGCTGGCCCAGGTCATCTACTTCCTCAGCCTCCAGTTCGAGTTCACGGGGGGGGAGGACGGGATCCAGGGAGTCCCACGGGGCGTGTTCCTGGGGTTGGTCGACCTGACCCCGACCCTCAACATGTACTACTTCGTCCTCGCGATCTTCCTGTTCGGGCTGCTCGTGGTGTACCGCGCCATCCGCTCGCCCTTCGGGCAGGTGCTCAAGGCGATCCGGGAAAACGAGCCGCGGGCCGTGTCCCTGGGGTACGACGTGGACCGGTACAAGCTGATGGCCTTCGTGCTCTCGGCGGCCCTGAGCGGACTGGCGGGGGGCACCAAGTCCCTCGTCTTCCAGCTCGCCTCGCTCACCGACGTCCACTGGCACATGTCGGGGGAGGTCGTCCTCATGACGCTCCTCGGCGGCATGGGGACCGCCTTCGGCCCGGTCGTCGGGGCCCTGCTGGTGGTGTCCCTGAACAACTATCTGGCGGGGTTCGGCTCGTGGGTGACGATCATCACGGGGGCGATCTTCGTGGCGTGCGTGCTCTCGTTCCGGCGCGGGATCTTGGGGGAGATCCTCGCCTTCGGCCGGCGACGAGCCGAAGGGGCGAAGCTCTAGCGGCGCGCCGGACCCCATCCGGTGCGGGCGGGGCGGTCAGCTTCAGCCGCCCTCCAGCGGCGGAAACACGGTCACGGTCTCCCCTTCCCGCAGGGCTTCTCCGCCGGGGCGGAGCCGGCCGTCGACGAGGGCGATGCACCGCACCTGCGTCGGGATCCCCAACCGCTCGAGCAGGTCCGCGACGGTGGCTCCCTCCGGCAGTTCCACGTCGTGAGGGCCTGCGCCCTGTGGACCGAACCGCCGCAGGTGGAGGAAGAGTTCGACGCGGACGAGCATGGTGGCGGGGCCTCCCGACGGTGGGTTCGACGGCATTATGGTAGGGGGGTTCCCAGGGTGTCCAGACGAGGAGGCGGACGGGATGACGGGTTGGACGGGCAGGGTGCTGCGGGTGGACCTGGGCCGAGGGCAGGCGAGGTGGGAGCCCCTCGACCCCGGGAGGGCGAGGGACTATCTCGGCGGGCGGGGGTTGGGGATCCGCTACCTCCTCGACGAGGTGGACCCCACCTGCGATCCCCTGGGGGAGGGGAACAAGCTCGTCATGGCCACCGGCCCCCTCACCGGGACCCGGGCCCCCACGGGGGCGCGGTACATGGTGACGACCAAGTCCCCGCTCACCGGGGCCATCACCTGCTCCAACTCCGGGGGGCACTTCCCCGCGGAACTGAAGAAGGCCGGTGCGGACGCCGTGGTCTTCGAGGGGCGTGCCCCCGAGCCGGTGTACCTCTGGGTCGAGGACGGGCGGGCGGAGCTCCGCCCGGCCGGGCACCTGTGGGGGCTCGATACCCACGCCACCCACGACCGCGTGGTCGCGGAGACCGACTCCGCCGCCAAGGTTGCCTGCATCGGCCCGGCCGGGGAGCGGGGGGTGCTCTTCGCCTCCATCATGAACGACCGCGACCGGGCGGCGGGCCGCTCGGGTGTCGGCGCCGTGATGGGTTCCAAGAACCTCAAGGCGGTCGCGGTCCGCGGAACCCGGCCGGTCTCCCTCCACGACGAGACCGGGTTCCAGGAGGTCGTGGAGAAGTACCTCGCCCGGTTCCGGGAGGCCAACCGGGAGGCGCCGCCGGCGCTGCGGACGTACGGCACCGCGGCCACGGTCCTCGGCACCCAGACCGCGGGCATCTTCCCGACCCGCAACTTCCGGACCGGGCAGTTCGAGCGGTGGCGGGAGATCCACGGGGAGGCGCTCACCGAGCGTTTCCTGGTCAAGCCGAAGGCGTGCTTCTCGTGCCCCATCGCCTGCGGGCGGGTGACGAAGGTGGAGGTTCCGGGGTTCGAGGGGGAGGGGGAGGGCCCGGAGTACGAGACCCTCTACTCCCTGGGCAGCGCGTGCGGGGTGGGGGACCTGGCGGCGATCACCAAGGCCAACTACCTGTGCAACGAACTCGGGATGGACACCATCAGCTTCGGCGCCACCCTGGCGTGCGCCATGGAGATGGTCGAGGCCGGGGTCCTGCCGGAGGCCGACGTCGGGCGTCCGCTGCGGTTCGGCGACGGGGGGGCCGTGGTCGAGTTCGCCCGTCGGACGGCGTACCGGGAGGGTTTCGGGGATCTCCTGGCGGAGGGGAGCCTCCGGCTCGCGCGGCGGTACGGCCGACCCGAGTTCGCGATGGTCGCGAAGGGGCAGGAGTTCGCGGGCTACGACCCTCGGGGGGAGCAGGGAATGGGGCTCGCGTACGCCACCTCTCCCATCGGGGCCTCCCACATGCGGGGCGACCCCGCCTACATCGAGATCCTGGGCGTGCCCCTGCGGGTGGACCCTCTCAGCTGGGAGGACAAGGCGGAACTCGTGTTGGACTGGCAGGACACCTTCACCGTCATCGACTCGGCCGGGCTGTGCGTGTTCTTCTCGGTGCGCAACTACGTCACGCCCGACCGCCGCGTGCGGCCCGTGGGGATCCTCGAACTCCTCAACGCCGCCACCGGGGCCGGGTACACGATGGATACGCTGATCGAGGCCTCCCGCCGCATCTTCAACGCGGAGCGCGTCTTCCTGAACCGGGCCGGTTTCGACCGGGAGCAGGACACGCTGCCCCCCCGGATGCTCCGGGAGCCCATGCCCGAAGGCCCGGGCAAGGGCATGACCGTGCGCCTGGAGGAAATGCTCCCCCGGTACTACGAGCTCAGGGGCTGGGACGCGCGGGGCCGGCCCACCGGGGAGACCCTGCGATCGCTCGGCCTGGCGTGACCGCTGTCGGATGCTCCTACGCGGGCGGCCGCACCCGGGGCGGCCGGTTGACGAGGACCAAGCCGGAGCAGACCAGCAGGAGAGAAGCGAGGAGCGCCGGGTTGAGCTCTTCCCCGGGGAGCAGGGCCGCGCTGAGGAAGACCCCGAAGACGGGGGTGAAGAAGGTGAAGGCGGCGAGCAGGCTCACGCTGTACCGGTGGACGAGTTCGAACCATACGAGGTAGCTGGCGAACGCCACGACGAGGCACTGGTACGCGACGGAGGCCGCGACCCCGGCGGTGAGCCCGTAGACCGGGGTTCCCTCCAGCGCGGCGCTGGCGGCGAAGAGCACCGGCACGGAGAACGCCAGTTGGTAGAACAGGACGTGCGTGGCTGACACGAGGCCGGTCAGGAAGCGCTTGATGTAGAGGGTGGTGGCCGCCCAGAGGGTGGCGCCGAGTAGGATCAGCAGGTCTCCGGGCAGGGTCTCCCACGTGACCCGCCCCCAGCGGCCGAGAAAGAGCAGGCTCACTCCGAGGAACGCCAGGAGGAGGCCGCCGGCCTTCCGGCGGCTCAGGCGGTCGCCGGCGAGGAACAGGTGGGCTCCGCCGGCCACGAAGAACGGGTGCGTGTAGAGGAGAACCGACGTTCGGGAGGCCAGGGTGAACCGGAGGCCCAGGTAGATGCACGCAAACTCGGCCCCGAAGAGCCCGCCGATCGCCAACGCGTGGCGGCCCAGCCCGGGTTTCGGGAACACCTTCTCGCCGCGGGCGAGCAGCCAGAGCCACACGAGCCCGCCGGCCACCGCCGAGCGCAGCCCCGCGGTGAAGACCGGCGCGATCCCCCGGCCGCTCACCTTGATGGCGACCATGTTCGCGCCCCACAGGAACGACAGCAGCAGGAGCAGGAGCACCGCGCCGGCCGGCAGAGTCGCCCCGTGGGAGGCAGGTTTCATCGGGAGTTCCCTTCTCGTGCGGCCGGGCAGTACGGTCTTGGGCGAGGGCGCGCGGCCGGGCCCGGCGACGACAGGGTATCAGACTACGCCGATGCGGTAGAGTGGGGGAACGCTGCCGCCGGTTTCGCCGCCGGTGGAGCCGGCCGTCAACGCGCGATTCCTGGAGGCTCGATGGATCCCTCCCACGCCGCTCCCTCCCCCCCTGCACCGGGTCCCTCCGATCCGCCGGCGCGGCTCGCCTGGACGGTGTGGGGCCTGGGGGCCGCGCTCTACCTCATCGGCTTCTACCAGCGGGTAGCGCCGGCGGTGATGACCGCGGAGCTCAGCCGCGCGTTCGAGCTGAGCGCGGCCGGCCTCGGGAACCTCTCGGCCTTCTATTTCTACAGCTACGTCGCCATGCAGATCCCCACGGGAATCCTGGCGGATCGGTGGGGCCCGAGGCGTCTCCTCTCCGCAGGAGCGCTCGTGGCTTCGCTGGGCACGGTCGCGTTCGCGCTGGCCGGGAGTCTGCCTTGGGCCGGGGCGGGACGGCTGCTCATCGGTGCGTCGGTCGCCGTGGCGTTCGTGGGGATGCTCAAGCTGGCAGGCCACTGGTTCGCGCCCCGACAGTTCGCCCTCGCCACGGGCATGGCCCTCTTCTGCGGGATCGTCGGTGCGGTCTTCGCCGGCGTGCCCCTCCGGCTCCTCGTTTCCGCCTTCGGGTGGCGGGCGGTCATGCTGGCGTCGGCCGGGCTCACCTTCGCCGTTTCCGCGGGCATCTGGATCGTCGTGCGGGACGATCCGTCGGATCGGGGCTACCGCAGCCACGCTCCAGCGGGTGACGGGGGGACGCGGGACCGGCCCTTCGGGATCCTCGACGGTATGCGGGAGGTCCTGCGGTATCGGAACACGTGGCTCCTGCTCCTGTCCCCCGGGGGGGTCGTGGGGTGCGTGCTGACCTTCTCGGGGTTGTGGGGGATCCCCTACCTCACGACCCACTATGCCATGCCGGTCACCCGGGCTGCCCTCCTCACCTCGGCCCTGCTCGTGGCCTGGGCCGTTGGGGGGCCGCTCTTCGGTGCGGCCTCCGACCGGATCGGCCGGAGGAAGCCGCTCTACGTGGCGGCCAACGCCGCCGTGCTCGCGTGCTGGGGTCTGATCGTCCTCGTGCGGGACCTCCCCCTGCCGATCCTGACCCTCGCGCTTCTCCTGGCGGGGCTGGCGTCGGGGGGCATGATCATCGGGTTCGCCTTCGCGAAGGAGTCCGTGCCTTCCCGGCTCTCCGGCACCGTGTCCGGCATGGTCAACATGGGTGTGATGACCGGGCCCATGGTGCTCCAGCCCGCGGTGGGGTGGGTGCTCGACCGTCTGTGGGACGGGAGCATGGGGGGAGGGGTCCGCATCTACGGCTGGACGGCCTACCGGGCCGGCTTCAGCCTCATGCTCGTTTGGGCGGCGTTGGCGCTGATCCTGGTGGCGTTCACCCGGGAGACGGGGTGCCGGCAGAAGAGTTGAGGAGGCCTGCCTCGGGAGCCTTCTCGA
>CAZGRT010000342.1:0-6292 GCA_964528225.1 uncultured Thermodesulfobacteriota bacterium
TCCTGCCGCGACGGGCGCCGCAGCTCCGGGGCTGGGCCCTCGCGGCCGGAGGGGTGCTCGCGGCCGCGGCCCTCGTCCAGGGACTGCGGCCCCCCGTGGTGCGGGAGTTCGAGGTGCGACTCCCCGGTCTGCCGGCGGACGCCGACGGGACGACGCTGGTGGCCCTCTCCGACCTCCACGTGGGCTCGGTGCTGGACGCCGGGTGGCTGGAAGCGCGGGTCGCCCAGGTGCAGGAGCTCCACCCCGACCTCGTGGTGCTCCTGGGCGACCTCTTCGAGGGGCACGGCGCCCCCCCCGGGCCGGCAGCCGGCGTCCTCGGGCGCCTCGCCGCGCCCCTGGGCGTGTGGGCCGTGCCCGGCAACCACGAGTTCCACGGGGACGGGGAAGCCCTCGCGCGCATCGAGGAAGCCGGCGTGCGCGTTCTGCGCGACCGCTGGGTGGAGGTGCGGCCCGGCCTCACCGTGGCCGGCGTCGACGACCGCTCCCGCCGGGCAGGCCGGGGCGCCGGCGGCGTCTCCGCGGCGCTCGCCGGGCGTCCCCCGGGCGCCGCCATCCTGCTCTCCCACGCCCCGGTCCGGGCGGAGGAGGCCTCACGGCTCGGGGCCGGCCTCATGCTCAGCGGCCACACCCACGGCGGGCAGATCTGGCCCTTCGGCTACCTGGTGGGGCTGCGCTACCCCCTGCTGACCGGCGAGTACCGGGTGGGAGACATGACCGTGCTCGTCTGCCGGGGCACCGGCACCTGGGGGCCGCGCATGAGACTGTGGCACCCCGGGGAGATCCTGCGGGTCGTCCTGCGCCGGCCGGATTGACGAGCGGGGGGCTCGGCGCTATAGCTCCGCGGAGCCGTCTCGGGGAGGGAGGGAGATCCGACGATGACCGAGGCTCGGAGCCGGGTGGCACTCGCGGAGACCGGGGATCGCCGGGACGGGGTGGCCCGCTCCCTCCGGGCCCTGGGGATCAACCCGGCGAAGGGCCGCCACGTGCTGGTGAAGCCCAACTTCAACACCGCAGACCCCTGCCCCGGCTCCACCCACAACGACACCCTCGTCGCCCTGGTGGAGGAGCTCTGGCGCATGGGGGCGCGGTCCGTGACCCTGGGGGAGCGCAGCTACCCTCCGACCCGCGAGGTGATGGAGGCGAAGGGCGTGCTCCCCCTCCTGGCCGCGCTCGACGTGCGGGTCGTCGACTTCGACGAACTCCCCGCCGCGGACTGGGTGGCGGTGCGCCCCGCCGACAGCCACTGGCGCGACGGCTTCCGGGTGGCGCGCCCGGTCCTCGAGGCCGAGTGCCTCGTCTCCACCGGCTGCCTCAAGACCCACCAGTACGGCGGGGTCTTCACCATGGCCCTCAAGCTCCACGTCGGCACGGTGCCCACCACCCGCCACGGCTTCGGGTACATGCGCGAGCTCCACGGCTCCCCCCACCAGCAGGAGATGATCGCGGAGATCAACACCGCCTTCCGGCCCGACCTCGTGGTGCTCGACGGCGTGGAGGCCTTCGTGGACGGGGGCCCGATGACCGGGCGCCGCGCCAGGGGGAACGTCTTCCTGGCCTCCGCCGACCGGGTCGCTGCCGATGCCGTCGGGGTCGCCGTCCTCAAGTGCCTGGGCAGCAACCCGGCCGTCATGGGGCCTCGGGTGTTCGAACAGCGGCAGATCGCCCGCGCGGCCGAACTCGGCCTGGGCGCGCCCACGGCCGCCGCCGTGGAGCTCGAGCCCGCCGACGAGGCGAGCCGGGCCCGCCGGGACCGCGTCCACGCCGCCCTGACGGAGTAGCCTCGAAAGGAGATCCGATGTTCCTCGAGCTCGCCCGCCGACGACGCAGCGTCCGCAAGTACCGACCCGAACCCGTGGATCCCGGGCTGGTGGACCTCCTCGTCGAGGCGGCGCTCCGGTCCCCCACCTCCCGGGGGATCGACCCCTGGCACTTCGTGGTGGTGACCGACCGGGACCTCCTCGCCGACCTGTCCCGGGCCAAGCGCCACGGGTCCTCCTTCCTCGCCGGCGCCCCCCTGGCCGTGGTGGTGTGCGCCGACCCGGCCAAGGGGGACGTCTGGATCGAGGACGCGGCCATCGCCACCACCTTCCTCCACCTGGCCGCCGCCTCCCTGGGCCTGGGGAGCTGCTGGGTCCAGATCCGCGGGCGCGAGCACGACGCGGAGACCTCCTCGTCGGCCTACGTCGCCGGGCGGCTCGGGCTCCCGCCGGGGTGGGAGGTGGAGGCCGTCGTGGCCGCCGGGTACCCGGCGGAGCAGCCCGAACCCCACCCCGGGCTGGCGCTGCGCCACGACCGGGTATCCTACGGGCGCTTCGGCGGGAAGCGCTGATTGCCCGCGGGGACCCGCGGCCCGGACACCTCGGCACGGGAGGCACACCGATGAGCGACGAATCCACCCTGTTCACCCCCTTTCGGGTCGGCACCCTGGAGCTCCCGAACCGCGTCGTCATGGCCCCCATGACCCGGAACCGGGCGGGCGCCGGGTGCGCCCCGCAGGAGCTCAACGCCGTCTACTACGCCCAGAGGGCTTCCGCCGGGCTCATCCTCACCGAGGCATCCCAGGTGTCCCCCCAGGGGGTCGGCTACCCCCTGACGCCGGGCATCCACTCCGCCGAGCAGGTGGCGGGCTGGCGGGAGGTGACCGGGGCCGCGCACCTGGCCGGGGGCCGCATCTTCCTGCAGCTCTGGCACGTGGGGCGCATCTCCCACCCGTCCCTCCAGCCCGGGGGTTCGCTGCCCGTGGCCCCCTCCGCCGTGCGGCCGGCGGGCGAGGCGGTGACCTACGAGGGCCCGATGCCCTTCGTCACGCCCCGGGCCCTGGAGACCCGGGAGCTCCCGGGGATCGTGGACCAGTTCCGGGCGAGCGCCCGAAACGCGCGGGACGCCGGCTTCGACGGGGTGGAGATCCACGCCGCCAACGGCTACCTCCTCGACCAGTTCCTCCGGGACGGCACCAACCGGCGCACCGACGCCTACGGGGGGAGCGCGGAGAACCGCGCCCGCCTCCTGGTCGAGGTCGTCGAGGCCGTCGCCGGGGTCTGGGGCCCGGCCCGGGTCGGGGTGCGCCTCTCGCCGCTCAACGCCTTCAACGACATGGCCGACTCCGATCCCGGCGCCACCTTCACCACCGTGGCCCGCGCCCTGCGGCCCTTCGGGCTCGCCTACCTCCACGTGGTGGAGGCCACCATCGGCGCCGACGGGGTGGTTCCCCGGCCCTTCGACTATCGGGGGCTGCGCGACGCGTTCGGCGGCCCCTACATGGCGAACGGCGCCTACGACCGGGAGCGCGCCGACCGGGTCCTGGCCGAGGGGCGGGCCGACCTCGTATCCTTCGGGGCGCTCTTCCTGGCCAACCCCGACCTGCCGGCGCGCCTGGCGAGAGGGGGCCCCTTCAACGCGCCGGACCGGGCCTCCTTCTACGGCGGCGGGGAGGGGGGCTACACCGACTACCCGTTCCTGGCGACCTGAGCCGCCCGCCCGGCTCTCAGCGACTTCTCACGCGCGACTCACCGGCCTCTCATCCGGAAGGGCTAAGGTAGGGGCGTCCCCTCCACCCCAGCCTCTCGGGAGGTCTGCCGTGGACGTCATCCGCTTCCGCCCCGCCGACGGTCTCTTCCCCCTGTACCGCACCCTCGCCCCGGGCGAGACGCGCATGCTGCTCGCCCTGCTCGGGGAGGACTTCGTCTTCCCGCTCGTGGAGGGCGAACCGATGGACGACCTGCTCTTCGACGTGCTCGCCCCGGCCGGCATGTCCGCCCAGTTCTACTTCTCCTGCCCGGAGGGGGCCCACCTGCTCGGCACCTTCGAGCTGCGCGACGGGTGCGCCGGCGCCGTCGCCCGGGGCTCCCGGTCGCGCACCCACTGACGGGGCCGGCGGCGGGAGGAGACCGGAGCCGCGGCCTCGGCGCCGGGGAAGGCCTTCCTCCACCCGTTCCCCGCGAACGCCCTTGACGGCGCCGCCTCCGGAGTGGTCCGCTCGGGCCGAGAACCGGAGCGCGAGGAGGGGCCGATGAGCTACGAACGGCTGGCCGAGAGACTCGACGAGGCGGGGCTGGGAGCGCCGCCGAGCGAGGAGTTGCGCCGGATCCTGGAGGAGCTCTTCACCCCGGAGCAGGCCCGGGTGGGCGCCGCCCTGCCCTTCCGGCCGACCCCGGTGGAGAAGGTGGCCGCCGCGGCCGGTCTGGAAGCCGGGGAGACCGGCCGGCTCCTCGAGGCGATGGCGGATCGGGGCCTGGTCTTCGCCCGACGCAGCGACAAGGGCGACTACTACGCCCTCCTGCCCGTGCTCCCCGGCATCTTCGAGCTCCAGTTCATGAAGGGCGAGGGGGGGCCCCGGCAGACCTGGCTCGCCCGGCTCTACGAGCAGTACTACGTCAAGAGCCTGGCGCCCCGCATCGCGGAAGCCAGATCCACGAGCTACGCCCGGGTCATCCCGGTGGAGCGGGAGATCCCCAACCCCATGGAGATCTTCCCGTACGAGGAGGTAAGCCGCTACATCCGCGAGGGCGAGAGCTTCGCGCTCACCCGGTGCCACTGCCGCCACCAGCAGGAGCTGATCGGGGCCGGGTGCGACGCGCCCCAGGACGTGTGCATGCTCTTCGGGCCCTTCGCGGCCTTCGCGGTGGAGCGGGGCTTCGCCCGGGCGGCCACCCGGGAGGAGATGCTCGACGCCCTGGACCGGTCCGAGGCCCACGGCCTCGGGCACGTCTCCGACAACGTGGCCGAGCGGATCAACTTCCTTTGCAACTGCTGCGGGTGCTGCTGCGGCTTCCTCCGCGCCGCGGGGGAGGCGGGCCGGGCCAACGTCGTGGCCGCCTCGCGCTTCGTGGCCGTGCACGACGCCGAGGCGTGCACCGGGTGCGGCGCCTGCGTCGACCGGTGCCAGGTGGGGGCCCTGCGGGGGGAGGAGGGCTCGATCGCCTTCGACGCCGAGCGCTGCCTGGGGTGCGGGGTGTGCCTCACGGCCTGCCCCGCGGGCGCCCTGACCCTGGAACCCCGGGAGGGCTTCGCGCCGCCCCTGGCAACCCGGGCCGAGCTCGACGCCCGGGTCCGGAGCGAGCGCCGGGGCTAGGCGGGGAGCCGGGCCGCCCGGGGCGATCTGCCCGCCCGCCCTCGGGAGGGCACCCCCGGCGCACCGGAGGCCGGTCGCAGGCCCCCGAACCGCCGGTAGAAGCGGCCGACCGCCGCGCCGAGGTCCAGCGCCAGCCGGCCCAGCACCTCCCGCAGGATCGGGACCGGGACACCGCCGTAGAACGCCTCGGCGATCCCTCCGGCGATGGCCGCCTGGGTGTCGGCGTCGCCCCCCAGGGAGACGGCCTTCCGCACGGCGTCCTCGTAGCCCTCCGACTCCAGGAACGCCGTGATCGCCTCGGGCACCGACCCCTGGCAGGTCTCGTCGAAGCGGTAGGCGGGCCGGATCTCGTCGAGCCTGCGGTCGAGCCGGTAGCCCACGGCCCCCTCCACGAAGTTCCGGATCTCGTCCTTCGAGGCGCCCGTGCGGGCGAGAAACACGCACCCGGCCGCCGCCCGGGCCCCCCGCACCCCCTCGGGGTGGTCGTGGGTGACCAGGGCGCTCCGCGCCGCCTCCCGCAGCACGTCCTCGAGCGCGTCGAAGGCCCAGCCGATGGGCGCCACCCGCATGGCCGCGCCGTTGCCGTAGCTGCCGTAGGGTGCCGGGTCGGCCGCCCGCAGCCACTGGCGGAACAGGCTGCCGTAGCTCCGGTCCGGGTAGCGGTTGCCCCACCAGCGGTAGCTCGCGCCGTAGTCCCCGCCCTCGAGGAGCCCCTCGGCCGTGGCCACGGTGAGCACCGTGTCGTCCGTGAAGGTCGACCCCTCCCCGAAGAGGGGGATGTCGACGCTCTTGACCGGCCGAAACTCGTAGACGCTGCCGATGACGTCCCCGGCGATGGCCCCGATCACGGGCGTCCTCCCGAGCCCCCCGCCCTCCAGCGGCGGACGAGCTCCCGGGCTCCGGCGAGGAGCCCCGGGGGCGTGACGTGGTGGTAGTCGGAGGCGTGGGCCTCCACTTCGGCGAGCAATTTCTCGAGCATCTCGGCCAGCTCCCTCCGGGTCACGAAAGGTTCCATCGGTGTCCTCCCCTGCGCGAGGTCGGGGCTGCCGGCGCCGGGCGCCGGCAGCCCCCCGGGCCCCCCCGGATCAGCGCCAGTGGCTTCGGCGCCGCGAGATTCCCGCCATCCGCCCCGGGCCGCGCTCACCGCGCCTGCCCGTCCGCCCCTGCACCCGGAACGCCGCCAGGTGCACCACCCGCCCCTCGTGGACGAGCCCCCCGCCC
>CAZGRT010000343.1:0-2071 GCA_964528225.1 uncultured Thermodesulfobacteriota bacterium
GGTAAAGTCCGGGTCGTTTCGCCCGAAGTGGCCGTAGGCGGCGGTCTTTCGGTAGATGGGCCGCAGCAGGTCCAGATGCCGGATGATGTCCCGGGGCTTCAACGGGAAGACCTCCCGCACCAGCCTGGCGATCTTGTCCGGCTCCACCTTCCAGGTGCCCGAGGTGTCGATCATCACCGAGACCGGGTCGGCCACGCCGATGGCGTAGGCGAGCTGCACCTCGCACTTGTCCGCCAGGCCTGCGGCCACGATGTTCTTGGCGATGTAGCGGCCCATGTAGGAGGCGGAGCGGTCCACCTTCGAGGGGTCCTTCCCCGAGAACGCCCCCCCGCCGTGGCTGCCCTGGCCACCGTAGGTGTCGACGATGATCTTGCGGCCGGTCAGCCCGCAGTCGCCCATGGGCCCGCCCACCACGAAGCGCCCGGTGGGGTTGATGTAGAAGCGCGTGTCCTTGGTGAGCAGGCTCTCCGGGATCACCGGCTTGATCACGGTCTCGATCACCGCCTCGCGGATCTGGGCCTGGGTGGCCTCGGCCTTGTGCTGCGTGCTCACCACCACCGCGTCCACGCTCACCGGCTTCCCGTCCACGTAGCGGATGGTGACCTGGCTCTTGCCGTCGGGCCGGAAGAAGTCCACCACCCCGTCCTTGCGCATCTTGGCCAGGCGCCGGGTGAGCTTGTGGGCGTACACGATGGGCATGGGCATGAGCTCGGGGGTCTCGTTGGACGCGAACCCGAACATCAGGCCCTGGTCCCCCGCGCCCTGCTCGTGCCCCTCGGACTCGTCCACGCCCATGGCGATGTCGGGGCTCTGGCGGTCGATGGAGGTGAGCACCGCGCACGTCTCCCAGTCGAAACCCATGGCCGGGTCGGTGTAGCCGATGTCCCGGATGGTCTGGCGCACGACGTCGGGCATGTGGGCGTACCCCTGGGTGGTGATCTCACCGGCGATGATGGCCATGCCGGTGGTGACCAGGGTCTCGCACGCCACCCGGGACCTCGGGTCCTGGGCGATGAGCGTGTCGAGCACCGCATCGGAGATCTGGTCCGCCACCTTGTCCGGGTGGCCCTCGGTGACGCTCTCGGACGTGAACAGGAAGTCGGTCATGCCCATGGTCTCACTCCTCCGCGGCCGCGTGGCCGTTCATGGCATCCTGGGATGGGTTCGCCGGCAGCATGGGAACGCGTGAAAATAGCCGCTTCCTCCCTCGCGCTCAAGGGCTTTCGCTTTCGGCGGAGCCCGCCCACGGCCCCTCGACGAGTCCCAGCGGATCGAGGACCCCCGGGTAACGGGCCTTCATGTGGCGCTCCACCGCCTCGTGCACCTCGCACGCCGTCCCCATCCCCAGGATCCGATCCACCAGCTCCCGGGCCTCGGCGAGGTGGGCGTGGTTGATGACGCGCTTGATGCGGGGGATCGAGAACGCGTGCATGGACAGTTCGTCCACGCCCAGCCCCAGGAGCACGAGGGTGTGCAGCTCGTCGCCGGCCATCTCGCCGCACACCGCCGCCTTGATCCCTCGCCGGTGCGCCGCCTCCACCACCGAGCGGGTGAGCCTCAGAACCGCCGGGTGGAGGGGCTCGTAGAGGTAGGCCACGTGCTCGTTCACCCGGTCGATCGCCAACGCGTACTGGATTTGGTCGTTGGTCCCGATGGAGAAGAAGTCCACGTGGGGGGCGAGGAGGTCGGCGGTCAGCGCGGCGGAGGGCACCTCGATCATGACTCCCACCGGCAGGCGGGGATCGAACGCCTGCCCCCGCTCCCGGAGCTCTTCACGGGCCTCCTCGAGCACTTCCAGGGCCTGCTGCAGTTCGCCCAGCCCCGAGACCATGGGAAACATGACCCGGACGTTCCCGGCCGCGCTCGCCCGCAGGATGCCGCGGAGCTGGGTCTTGAAGAGCTCGCGCTCCCGGAGGCAGAGGCGGATCGAACGCAGGCCGAGGGACGGGTTGACCTCGTCCTGGATCGGGATCGAGTGCACGAGCTTGTCGCCGCCGATGTCCAGGGTCCGAATGGTGAGGGTGAAGGGGTGGACGGCCTCCGCGACCCGGCGATAGGTGGCGACGTGCTC
>CAZGRT010000344.1:0-2120 GCA_964528225.1 uncultured Thermodesulfobacteriota bacterium
CGCCGAGGCGCGCCAGCCCGGCCAGCGCCGTGGAGTGGGCGTCGAAGCCCTCGCGCAGGGCCGCCCGGGTGAGCAGCGCCCCGAGGGTGAGCACGCCCTGCCCCCCGACCCCGGCCGCGACGACGTCGAGGTTCACGCCGAACGCCTCCGGGCGCGGAGGTCGCGTTTGATGGCCTGTCGGGGGCACTCCCCGGAGCACAGCCCGCACCCCTGGCACCGCGCCGTGTCGATCACCGCGAGCCCGGTCGCCTCGTCGAGCTCCAGGGCGGGGCACCCGACCCGCTCGAGGCAGGACGGGCTGCACGCCTTCACGCCCTGGCAGCGCTCCGGGCGGACCCGGTACGGGACCACCGTGCGCCGGGGCAGGTGGGATGCGCAGGGCGCCTCGGCGATGACCACGTCCACCCCGGGCGACCGCAGCGCGTCGGCGAGCACGCGGGTGAGCCGGCGCTGGAAGTAGGGGAAGGCCTTGCGCACCCGGCGCACCCGGGCCGCGCGGGCCAGCTCCTCGATGCTGAGCGGGTTCGAGGCCGACCCGCGTTCGCCGCGGTAGTTGTTGGCGGAGGGCTGGCACCCGGTCATGGCCGCGTAGCCGTTGTCGAGCACGAGCACCGTGAGGTTCACGCCCTGGCAGGCGGCGTTGAGGAGCGCCGGGATGCCGGCGTGGAAGAAGGTGCCGTCTCCCAGGGCCGCCACCACCGGCGCCCCGGTGTTCGCGTAGGCGAAGCCCTGGGCGAGCGCGATGCTCGAGCCCATGGCCACCTCGGTGCGGCACAGGTTGTGGGGCGGGTTCATCCCCAGGATCGTGCACCCGATGTCGCCGGCGACGGCCACCCGGTCCTTCTCGTAGCCCGCCCGGCGGATGGCCGCCTCGAGCGCCGTGTAGGTGGAGCGGTGGGGGCACCCCGGGCAGAAGGAGAGGATGCGCGGTGCCCATTGCGCCGGCGCCGCGGCCTCGGCGGCCGCCAGGGCGGGCTCGGGCGCGCGGCCGGTCAGGGCCCTCACGGCCCGGGCCACGGCTTCGGGGTCGAGGTCGCCCACCTGAGAGAGGAGCCCGTCGCGCTTCCCGAGGATGCGGGGAGGCGATGCGAGCCCCGAGGCCAGGCTCCGGACGCGCTCCTCCAGGTGGGGCTCGAGCTCCTCGACCACGAGCACCCGGCGGCACGCGCGCAAGAGCTCGAGGATGCGCTGTTCGGGGGGCGGGTTCACGACGGCCACCCGAAGGGTGCTCGGCCTTGCGTCCCCGGCGGCGCCCGCCTGCAGCGCCTCCTCCACGTAGGCCCAACTCGACGCGCCCCCGACGATGCCGAGCTCCGAGTCCGCGAGCCGCAGCTCGTTCCACGGGTCGAGCAGCTCGGCGGCGTGGGCGAGGCGCTCGAGGGTCTGGGCGTGCTGCCGCAGGCAGCGCTCCGCCCCCGCCTTGGTGTAGCGCGCCAGGTCGAAGGGCACCTGGCCCTGCCTCGATTCACGCCGGGTCTCGGCCACGGCCACGGGCCCCAGGGTGTTGGCGGTGGTGCTGGTGGCGCGCACCAGCACCGGCACCTCGGCGAGCTCCGAGGCGTCGAAGGCCGCGAGCACGAGGTCGCGGGCCTCCTGGGGGGAGCCCGGCTCCACCATGGGCAGCCACGCCAGCTGCGCCCACAGCCGCGAGTCCTGCTCCACCATGCCGTAGCGCATCCCGGGGTCGTCGCCGACGTACACCACGAGGCCTCCCACCGTGCCGGAGGTGCCCACGGAGAGGAGCGCGTCCGAGGCGACGTTGAGGCCGGACATCTTGAAGGCGACGAAGCTTCGCTGCCCGGCCCAGCTGTGGCCGGCCGCGACCTCCAGGGCGACCTTCTCGTTGAGCGCCCACTCGACCCGCATCCCGCTCGGGGCCAGGTCGAGCAGGTACTCCAGGGCGGGCGTGACGGGGCTGCCCGGGTAGCCGACGGCGAGCCGCGCCCCCGCCTCGAGGGCGCCGCGGGCCGCGGCTTCGGCGCCGAGCATGGGCAGCGTTTCGGGTTTGCGGGGAGCGGTCGCGGACAAGGGCAGGCCTCCGGGCGGGGACGCCCGCCGTTGCGGGCGCGCCTTGGTACCACGGCAGGGCCGGGGGGGTCAATCGGGGGAGGAGTCGGGAG
>CAZGRT010000345.1:0-5545 GCA_964528225.1 uncultured Thermodesulfobacteriota bacterium
GGACCCCGGAGCCCTCGAGCCCGTCCCACACGCCTGCGTAGACCTGCTTCTTCCGCGCATCGAGGAGGGGCATGACCAGGCCCGGGAAAGGGCTGCTCCGCCTTGCGATCGCCTCGAGGGTCGACACGCCGACCAACGGGAGTCCCAGGGCGTAGGCCAGGCCCTTCGCCGTCGCGAGCCCCACCCGCAGCCCCGTGAACGAACCCGGGCCGCGCGTCACCGCCACGGCGCAGAGGTCGGCCCGGCTCGCCCCGGCCCCGGCCAGGACCCCGTCGATCAGGGCGAACAGACGCTCCGAGTGCCGTGCGGCGGACATCTCGACGTGCTCGGCCACGACCTCCCCGTCCACCGCCAGGGCGACCCCCGCGGTCCGGTCGGCCGTGTCGATCGCCAGGAGAGCCCTCATCCCGCGACAAGCCGGGTGACGTCGTTGTAGATCACGTAGACCATGAGCAGGATCAGGATGGCGAGGCCCACCTGCTGGGCGATCTCCCGGTGCTTGATGCTCACGGCTCGGCCCCGCACGGCCTCGATGCCGAAGAAGAGAATGTGGCCCCCGTCCAGGACCGGGATCGGCAGCAGGTTCAAGACCCCCAGGTTCACCGAGAGGACGGCGACCAGGAAGAGAAAGCTCACCAGGCCCGCCTGGGCGGTCTCCCCCGCCATCTGTGCGATGGCGATGGGCCCCCCGAGGTTGCGGGGACTCACACGGCCCATGAGCATCTTGCCCAGGACCTCCACCGTGGTCCACGTCCACCGCCCCGCCTCGCGCACTCCGATCCACGGAGCCATCCACAGGGCGTGACGCTGCACCTCCACGGTGCCGGCCGGCGAGATACCGATCATGGGCCGATCCACCGTCTCCCCGAGCAGCGTCCTCGACGTCCGTCGTACCGGCGTGATCGGCAAGGTCAGGACTTCCCCGTCTCGGAGGATCCGAAGCTCGATCTCGTTCGCCGCGGAGCCGGAAATGGCCTCGGCCATCGCCTCCCAGGAGTCCACCTCCACACCGTTCACCGCCTCGATCCGGTCCCCCGAACGGACCCCCGCGGCTTCCGCCGGCATGCCCGAGGTCGTTTCTCCCACCACCGGCTGCAGCACCGGGGTCCCGAGCACGCTCAGGAGCCCGAACACCACAATGGCGAGGAGGAAGTTCATCGTGGGCCCGGCGACCACGGTCGCGATGCGGTGCCAGACGGGACGGGCGCTGAAGCTTCCGGCGGCGTCCTCCGGCGGGAGCTCCTCGTCGGGGTCCTCCCCGAACAACTTCACGTACCCCCCCAACGGGATGGCCGAAACCGCGTACTCCGTCTCCCCGCGCCGTCGGGATACGATGGCGGGGCCGAAGCCCAGGGAGAACTTGAGCACGCGGATCCCGAGGCGCTTGGCGACCAGGAAGTGCCCCAATTCGTGAACGAAGATCAGGAGGCCCAGGAGAACGAAGAACGGGACCGTGAAGTGGAAGAAGGACATCAGGCAGCGTCTCCGTGATCCAGCGCCCAGTCGCGCACGAAGCGACGGGCCGCGAGGTCGGCCTCCAAAGCCGTGTGCACCGAGTCGAGGGCTGCCGGGGCGTGAGCCTGCAGCGCCGCATCCACGGCGTCGGCGATGGAGAGGAAGGGGATGCGCCCCCCGAGGAACAGCTCGACCGCCGCCTCGTTCGCGCCGGAGAGCACCGCGGGGGCGGTTCCTCCCCGGCGCAAGGCCTCGTAGGCCAGATCGAGGCAGGGGAACGCGTCGCGGTCGGGTTCCTCGAAGGTGAGAGGCCCCATGCTCAGCAGATCGAGGCGCAGGTCGCCCATCGGGACGCGCTCGGGGTGGCAGAGGGCGAGGGCGATGGGCCCCCGCATGTCCGGCACGCCCAACTGCGCCAGCAGCGAGCCGTCGACGAACTCGACCAGGGAGTGAACGATGCTCTGGGGGTGGATCACCACCGAGATCCGCTCCGCCGGCACGTCGAAGAACCAGCGCGCCTCGATCACCTCCAGCCCCTTGTTCATCAGCGTCGCCGAGTCCACGGTGATCTTCGGCCCCATGGACCATCGCGGGTGCGCCAGGGCCTCCTGGGCGCTCACGCTCCTCAGGGTTTCCCCCCGCCGGCCGCGAAACGGCCCTCCCGAGGCCGTGAGCACCAGGCGGCGCACCTCCTGCGCCTTCCGGCCTTCCAGCAACTGAAAGAGGGCCGAGTGCTCGCTGTCCACGGGGAGAAGCTTCGCGCCGCTCCTCCGAGCCGCCTCCAACACCAGTTCCCCCGCGGCGACGAGCGTCTCCTTGTTGGCCAGCGCCACGTCGCGGCCTCCGGCCACCGCGGCGTAGGTGGGCACCAGACCCGCGGCGCCCACGATCGCGGAGACCACGAGATCCACCCCGTCCTCGGTCGCCACGGCCACGAGCCCCTCGGCACCGGCGAGGACCCGAACCTGCGGCGGCACCAGCGCCCTCAGGCGTCGGGCGTCGCTCTCCTCGGGCACGCCCACGAGCCCCACGCCGAGGGCTCGGACCTGCTCCGCGAGGCGCTCGAGGCGGTTCCGTCCCGCGGCGATCGCCCTCACGCGGAAGCGGTCGGGGAAGCGCTCCACCACGTCCAGGGTGCTCTCGCCGATGGAGCCGGTGGAGCCGAGGATGGCGAGGTTCTTCACGTCACGGCCCCAGCAAAGAGAGGATCCCCGCGTAGGCCGGAAGGACGAAGAGGAAGGCGTCCACACGGTCGAGGACCCCACCGTGCCCGGGGAAGATCGTTCCGGAATCCTTGCATCCCGCGCAGCGCTTGATCAGGGACTCGATCAGGTCCCCCATCTGCGCCACCGGGTTGAGCAGGAGGCCGATGCAGAGGCTTGCCGACACCCCGTGGGGGAGCGGCAGGGCCATGCCGAGGACCCCCGCCACCGCGACCGCCGCCGCGAGGCCACCGACAGCCCCCTCGACGGTCTTCTTCGGGCTCACCGACGGAGCCAGGGGGCGGCGGCCCCACGCCCGTCCCGTGTAGTAGGCGGCCGTATCCCCCGCCCACACGATCGCCAGCACGAAGACCACGGGGGAGACGCCGTGGGCCCGGACCCAGACCGCGTGGCCGAGGAAGAACGCCACGAGCACCCACGAGCCCAGGGCCCCGGACCAGTGGCGGAGGACCTCCGGCCTGGGGCCGGGCCCGCAAACCCAGGCGCCCAGGTAGCCGAAGGCTCCCAGGGCCAGCAGCAGCCCGGGGGCCTGGAAGGCGCGGCACAGGACCCCGAGGACGACGACCGCGCCCCAGGCCGCGACCAGCAGGTGCTCCGCCGCGGACGCTTCCGGAGCCGCCATCCGCCGGAATTCGCCGGCGCCCACCGCCGCCAGTCCCGCCACGAGAAAGGCGAACAGCACCGGCCCGCCGAAGAGGAGCACGGCCAGGAAGACGGGGCCCACCACGAACGCCGTCCTCACCCGGTCGTTCATCCCCGTCCCTCCCGCGCGACCTGCTCCGAGACCAGCCCGAACCGGCGCTCGCGCCGGGCGTACTCCCGGAGCGCCTTGCGGAACTCGTCCTCACGGAAATCGGGCCAGAGCAGTTCCGTCACGAAGATCTCGGTGTAGGCGATCTGCCACAAGAGGAAGTTGGAGATCCGCAGTTCCCCGCTCGTGCGGATCAGCAGGTCGGGGTCCGGCAGGTCCGGGGCGTAGAGGTGGGCCCGGAGGCACGCTTCGTCTACCGCGCCCGGCGCCACTCCCTCTCGCAGGAGGGCCCGGACGGCCTCCAGGATCTCCGCCCGCCCCCCGTACGACAGGGCGAGGACGAGATCCAGGCGGCCGCAGCCGGCCGTCTCCGACTCGGCCCAGCGGAGCGCGGCGAGGCTCTGCGGCGGGAGCTGTTCCAGATCTCCCATCCCTCGGATCCGCACGCCCTGGGACTTGAGCTCCGGCGTCTCCCTCTTCAGGAAACGGCGCAGGAGCCCCATCAGGGCCCGGACCTCCCGGGAGGGACGACCCCAGTTCTCGGAGGAAAAAGCGTAGAGGGTGAGGTACCGGACGCCCGCCTCGCGGGCCGCTCGCACGACGGCCCGGACCGATTCGATCCCCTCGCGGTGGCCCCGAATCCGGTTCCAGCGGCGCTGCCGGGCCCAGCGTCCGTTGCCGTCCATGATGACGGCCACGTGCCTCGGCACGTCTCCGGCTTGCTCGTCCTTCATCGGGAGGCCCGACCGGAGCCCTGGCCGCTCATATCTCCAGGATCTCGGCTTCCTTCTTCTTGAGCAGTTCGTCCACCTTCTGGACGAACTGGTCCGTCACCTTCTGGACCTCGTCCTTCATCCGCCGTACGGAATCCTCGGGGAGCGACTGCTCCTTCTGGAGGGTCTCCAGCTGCGTGTTCCCTTCCCGGCGGACGCTCCGCACGGCGACCTTCGCATCCTCCGCCATGCCCTTGACCACCTTCACCAGTTCCTTGCGCCGCTCCTCGGTGAGCTTGGGGATGGGGATGCGGATCACGTTCCCGTCGCTCGAAGGGTTGAGGTCCATCTCCGACTGCAGGATCGCCCGCTCGATCGCGGAGATGAGCGACTTGTCCCAGGGCTGGATGGTGATGAGGCGGGGCTCCGGGATCGAGAGGCTGCCCAACTGGTTCAGCGGGGTCGGCGTGCCGTAGTACTCGACCCGGATCCCGTCGAGCAGGGTGAGGCTCGCCCGGCCGGTGCGAACCCGCCCGAAGTTCCGCTGCAGCGACTCGATCGCCTTGTCCATGCCCTTCTTGGCCTCTCGCACGACCGCTTCCGGGCTGTCCGCCATGGCGTCATCCTCCTACTCTGGTTCCGATGTTCTCGCCGCAGATCACACGCCGGGTGTTTCCCGGCTTGGTGAAGTCGAAGACCACGATCGGCAGGGAGTTGTCCCGACACAGGGAGATCGCCGTCGAGTCCATGACCTTGAGGTTGCGCTGGAGCACCTCGAGGTAGGAAACCGTCTCGAAGCGTACCGCGTCCTTGTGCAGGACGGGATCCTTGTCGTACACCCCGTCCACCTTGGTCCCCTTCAGGATGGCGTCGGCGCCGATCTCCATCGCCCGCAGACTCGCAGCCGTGTCCGTGCTGAAGTACGGGTTCCCCGTCCCCGCCCCGAAGATGACGATCCGGCCTTTCTCCAGGTGCCGGATCGCCCTGCGGCGGATGTAGGGTTCGGCCACCTGCTGCATCGTGATCGCCGACATCACCCGCGTCACCGCGCCCCGCCGCTCCAGGCTGTCCTGGAGCGCCAGGCTGTTGATCACCGTGGCCAGCATCCCCATGTAGTCGGCGTTGGCACGGTCCATCCCCTTGGCGGACGCCTGCAGCCCGCGGAAGATGTTCCCACCGCCGATCACCAGCGCCACCTGCACACCGAGGTCGCGCACCTCCACGACCTCGTCCCCGATCCGCTCCACCACGGACTGGTCGATCCCGAACCCCTGGGAACCCATGAGGGCCTCCCCCGAGAACTTCAGGAGCACCCTCCGGTAGGCGGGCACGGGGACTCCCATGTCAGGCCCCTTGCATCTGGGCGGCTACCTCCGAGGCGAAGTCCGCCGAGCGCTTCTCCA
>CAZGRT010000346.1:0-3205 GCA_964528225.1 uncultured Thermodesulfobacteriota bacterium
CATGAACGTCTCGCCGGTGCAGAGACGGAGTATGCCTCCTTCCCCCCTCACCGCTTCGCTGATCAGGAAGTTCTTGGCGAACGGGTGGTACAGGCAGGTCGGGTGGAACTGCATGAACTCCATGTTCGCCACCATGGCCCCGGCGCGGTACGCCATGGCCACCCCGTCTCCCGATGCGATGTCCGGGTTCGACGTGTAGAGGTACGCCTTGCCCGCTCCCCCCGTGGCCAGGCACACGACGCGGGCGGCGAAGGGCTGCACGCGTCCGGTCGGTTCGAGCACGTAGGCGCCGAAGCAGCGCTGCCGGCCGGAGGCTGAGGAGCGCTGCACGAGGAGATCCACGGCGTGGTGGTTCTCGAAGAAGGCGATGTTGCCGTGTTCCCGGGCGCGCTGGAGCAGACGGCTCTCCACCTCCTGGCCCGTCATGTCCCGGGCGTGGAGGATGCGACGGTGGCTGTGGCCCCCCTCCCTGCCGAGGTCGAAGCCGCCCTCGGAGCGGCTGAACCGCACCCCCCACCGCACCAGTCGCTCGATCTCGCCGGGGCCGTCGAGGACGACCCGTTCGACCACGCCGGGGTGGCACAGGCCGGCGCCGGCCTCCAGCGTGTCCCGGACGTGGGAGTCGAAGGAGTCGTCGGCGCCCACGACGCTGGCGATGCCGCCCTGGGCGTAGTTGGTGCTCGACTCGCTCCGTTCCTTCTTGGTGACGACGGCTACGGAGCCCCGGTCCGCCACCTGGAGGGCGAAGGAGAGGCCTGCGATGCCGCTGCCCAGGACCAGGAAATCGAAGGTCTCCGCCACGGGGCCCTTCCCGGCGTCTCCTCCGGCGAGGGGAGGCGCTTCGATCTTGGAGGCTGGTGAGGGGGGTCGCAAACGCTATTACAAGCCAAAAACGGGTGTCAAGGCGGACCTCTCGCCGGCGGTCCGTCCCCGGTTTCCGGGGGGCGTCGCTCCCCGCACTCCGCCGGGGCGCTGTCCACTCCCCTCGTTGACCGGGGCTCGGGCCCTATAATAGCATGTGCGTCCTTTTGCTCTGCCCGGTGCCGCAGCGGCGAAGCCGGGTCTGCCGACGCGAGGGTGCATGGCGCACACGGACGATTCGATCGCGGAAAGTCTGCTCCGGGAGAGCGAGGAGTACCGGCGGGCGCGCGAGCAGCACGAGCGCTTCGAGAGGATCCTCGAGGAGTTCAACCGGAGGCCTCACCTCACGCCGGACGAGGAGATGGAGCGAAAGAAGATCCAGAAGCTCAAACTGGTCGGCAAGGACCGTATGGAGCGCATGCTCTTCGCCCATCGCAAGGCTCTGGTGGCGCGGGTTCAGGGAGAGGCTTCGTGAAGAGTTCGAGGATCGTCGAGGGAGTGGAGAGGGCCCCCCACCGGGCACTGCTCTCGGCCACGGGCATGCCCAGAGCGGAACTCGGCAAGCCGATGGTGGGCATAGCGTCGAGCTTCACCGATCTGATCGCGGGTCACGTGGGGATGCGCGATCTGGAGCGGTTCGCCGAGAAGGGGGTGCACGCGGGCGGAGGTTATCCCTTCGTCTTCGGCGTGCCCGGAATCTGCGACGGCATCGCCATGGGGCACCGGGGCATGCACTACAGCCTGCCGAGCAGGGAGTTGATCGCGGACATGGTGGAGAGCGTGGCCGAGGCGCACTCCCTCGACGCCTTGGTGCTGCTCACCAACTGCGACAAGATCACCCCCGGCATGCTGATGGCGGCCGCGCGTCTGGACATCCCCTGCATCGTCGTCACCGCCGGGCCCATGCTCTCCGGGCGCCTCAAGGGGCGCCGCCTCAGCTTCGTGCGCGACACCTTCGAGGCGATGGCGCGGCACCGCAAGGGAGACATCTCCGCCGACGAACTGGCGGCCTGCGAGTCGGAGGCGTGCCCCGGGTGCGGCTCGTGCCAGGGGCTCTACACGGCCAACACCATGGCGTGCCTCACGGAGGCGCTCGGGATGAGCCTCCCGGATTGCGGCACCACCCTCGCGGTCATGGCGAAGAAGAGGCACATCGCCTACGCGAGCGGCCAGCGCATCGTGGAGTTGGTGCGGGAAGGGCTCACGCCCCGGAAGATTCTCACTCCCGGGGCCTTCGAGAACGCCATCCGCCTGGACCTGGCCCTGGGAGGAAGTTCGAACACGGTGCTCCACCTGTGTGCCATCGCCCGGGAGGCCGGCGTCGACCTGGACCTCGACCGGTTCGACCGCCTCGCCCGGGAGACGCCCCAGCTGTGCAGCCTTCGCCCGTCCGGGGAGCACTTCATGGAGGATCTCGACTCCGCGGGAGGCGTGAAGGCCGTCCTGAGACGGCTCGTCGACCTCCTCGCCGAGGGTCCTGCCGTAGGGGGCCGGAGCGTGCGCGAGGTGGCCGCGTCTGTGGAGTGGCTGGACGAGGAGGTCATCCGGCCCCGGGACAACCCGATCCGGCCCGAGGGCGGCATCGCCATCCTCAAGGGAAGCCTGGCCCCGGACGGTGCGGTGGTGAAGCAGTCCGGCGTGAGCGAGGGGATGATGTCGTTCCGGGGGCGGGCGCGGTGCTTCGACTCGGAGGAGGCGGCCATGGAGGCCATCATGGGCGGCCGCATCTCGGGCGGTACCGTGGTGGTGATCCGGTACGAGGGGCCGAAGGGCGGCCCGGGCATGAGGGAGATGCTGGCGCCGACCGCGGCGATCATGGGCATGGGACTCGGCGAGTCCGTGGCCCTGGTCACGGACGGGCGGTTCAGCGGAGGCACGCGGGGCCCCTGCGTGGGCCACGTCAGCCCGGAGGCGGCGGCCGGGGGGCCCATCGCCCTGGTGAGGGACGGCGACGAAGTGGAACTCGACATCCGGGGCCGGCGGCTCGAAGTCCGCATCGACCCCGACGAGCTGGAGCGACGCCGCAAGGGGTGGTCCGCTCCGGAGCCGAAGATCCGGACCGGGTGGCTCGCCCGCTACGCGCGTCTGGTCACCTCGGCCAACACCGGAGCCGTTCTCGAGGCCTGATCCGCACGACAGGGTTGGCTCTCTCGGCCGGCCCCCGGGGCCGGCCGTTGTCGCTTTGCGCTAGCCCCGGACGAACCCACGACGAGGAGAGGCAAGTGGAACTCACGGGCGCGGAGATCCTGGTGGAGAGCTTGAAGAAGGAGGGGGTGCACACGATCTTCGGGTATCCCGGAGGCGTGGTATTGAACGTTTACGACGTGCTGTACCACTCCGACAT
>CAZGRT010000347.1:0-1944 GCA_964528225.1 uncultured Thermodesulfobacteriota bacterium
TGTTCGAGGCGCGCTCCGGTCCGCTGGCAAAGGACATGTTGGGCTTGAGGACGACGCGCTGGCCCTTCTGTACGAAGCGCGTCATGCCGCCCAAGGCTTCGACAGCCCTCCGTGTGGCCGCCGCGGGGTCGCCCGAAACCACCGCCAGATCGTGGTCCGGCGCAGCCAGGGCGGGCATGGCTCGGCCGACGAGGCCGACGGCCAGTCCGGTGGATGCGGTTTTGAGGAAATCGCGGCGACTTGGAGTCGAACGGTCGTCTAGCACGGTTTTCCCCTCCCCTAAAGTTTTTCCGCTCTACCCACGAATGTTGCGTGACCTCAGCGTAATCAAGGGGTAGCCAGAAAGCGAAGAGGCATCGGTTCCTGGAGTGTGATAGACCTCCAAACCCTTGAGGCCAATCAAGGAGAGGAGGCGGAACCGATGCCCGACCCGAGTGTAGCACGGATTCTCCAGTTCCCCGGCTACGGGGTGTACCAGCACGTGTTCGATGAAACGGCCCAGACGGTGACCTGCTGGCTCCGGCCGAGTGCCGCGACGCCGTACTACTGCTGCCCGGGCTGCGGGATCAGCACCCAGGCCACGGTGGGCAGCCCCACCGAGCGCCGGGTGCGGGATCTCCCCTGGGGCCCCTGGCGGGTGTGGCTGGTGGTCGAGATCCAGACGGTCGCGTGTCGCCGCTGTGGCCGGCACCGGGAACGGGTGCCGTTCCTGGCCGGGAAGGCCCGCTGCACCCAGCGGTTCGAAGCCGCCGTGGCCCGGGAGTGCAACGACGCTCCGGTCCGGCGCGTGGCGGCGCGGTGGGGCCTCGCCGGCGAGACGGTCCGGCTGATGGACAAGCGGACGCTCCAGCGCTGGGCGGCGGCGCGGCCGCGCCCGGCGATCCGCCACCTCGGCGTCGACGAGATCTTCCTGGGCAAGGCGGCCAAGTTCCTGACCGTCGTGAGCAACCTCACCACCCGGGAGCCGCTCTGGATGGGCCAGGACCGGAAACGGGAGACGCTGGATCGTTTCTTCGCCGAGGCGTTGCCGAAGAACCGGCGGCGGCGCATCCGGGCGGTCTGCGTGGACATGTGGGAGCCCTACGCCCTGAGCCTCCGGACGCATCTGCCCCGGGCCCGCATTGTCTACGACAAGTTCCACGTCCTGAAGCACGCGAACGCCGCCGTGGACGAGACGCGCCGGGCGGAGTTCTTCCGGAAGGGCGGCCACCTCCGCGGCCTCGTGCGGGGGAAGCGGTGGCTGCTCTTGACCCGGTGGGACCATCTCACCCGGGACAAGCGCCAGACCTTGACGGCCCTCTTCACGGTCAACCGCCGACTCGCGAAGGCGTACCTGCTCCGGGAGCAACTGGAGCAGCTCTGGACGTACACCTACGAGGGGGCGGCTCGGCGGTTCCTGACCACTTGGCTCCGGGCCCTCCGGTGGCAGCGGCTCCCAGCCTTCGAGAAGCTCGGGACGCTCCTCCTGACCCACCTGACCGGGCTTCTGGCGTACTGCCACGAGAAAGTCCCCTTCGGGGTGGTCGAGGCGATCAACGGCAATATCCGAGCCGTCCTGCGCCGGGGCCGCGGGTATCGGGATCACGTCTACCTGCTCCTCAAGGTCCAGCAGTACACGGTCGAGGGCCGACGCCTCAAGACCGCATGATTGCACGGTGGTTGCGAGATTCCTGGTGAGAGCGAAAATGTTTAAGGCTCTGGAAGGTGTAGGCATTCTCAAACATCCCGAACGGGGGCGCGAACCGAACGGCGCCACCGGCCCCCACGACCGACCAATCGATCGTGCCCAGATTTGCGTTCTCAAGGAGAGTCCGTTCATTGCCGAGCTGCTCGCTGGGATAGACTTCGATCACCACTGCCCCCTTGGTGCGATCCTTGACCAGATCGGACCACTTCAGGAGGGCCAGGTGCATCATGTTCTTCGGGGTCCCCGTATGCCCGCCC
>CAZGRT010000348.1:0-8877 GCA_964528225.1 uncultured Thermodesulfobacteriota bacterium
TGCGGGAGCTGCGGGAGATGATCGCCCACACCGACCTCTCCGACGGGCACTTCATGGCCAACCACGCCTCCAACTACTTGCCGCTCAAGGTGCGGATGCCCGCCGAGAAGGAGCAGGCCCTGGCGCTGCTGGACGGCGCCCTGCAGGGCCGCGTCGCCCTCCGGCCCGAGTGGCACCGGGCCCTGTGACCCCGGGGGCCTCCCACCCCGCAACCAACAACCAACAACCAACAACCAACAACCAACAACCAACCGGCGGACCACCGACCATGACCGACTTCCACCGCTTCCAAGGCACCGAAGGATACGTGGCCTCCCGGGCCCTCCAGGACGCCGTGAACGTGGCCCTGGCCCTGGAGAGGCCGCTGCTCGTCAAGGGGGAGCCCGGCACGGGCAAGACCCTGCTCGCCCACCACGTGGCCCGGGGCCTCGGGATGGAGGTGATCGTCTGGAACGTGAAGTCCACGACCAAGGCGCGGGACGGCCTGTACGTGTACGACACGGTCCAGCGCCTCAACGACGCCCGGTTCGGCGACGGGGACGTGCGCGACATCGGCCGGTACATCAAGCTCGGCCCCCTGGGGCGCGCGGTGGCGAGCCCCGAGCGCGTGGTGCTCCTGATCGACGAGGTGGACAAGGCCGACATCGAGTTCCCCAACGACCTGCTCCACGAGCTCGACCAGATGACCTTCGAGGTGCTGGAGACGGGTGAAATCATGAAGGCCCGCCACCGCCCCGCGGTGATCGTCACCTCCAACGCGGAGAAGGAGCTGCCCGACGCCTTCCTGCGGCGGTGCGTCTTCCACTACATCGACTTCCCGGACGAGGCGCAGATGCGGGCCATCGTGGCGGTCCACTTCCCGGACCTGCCGGGCTACCTGCTCAGCGGCAGCCTGCGCCTGTTCTACTCCCTGCGGGAGGTGACCGGGCTGCGCAAGAAGCCCTCCACCTCGGAGCTCCTCGACTGGATCCGCGTGCTGCTGGCCAGCGGCGCGCGGCTGCCCGAGGCGGACGCGCCCCCGGGCGAGATCCCCTACCTCGGCGCCCTGCTCAAGATGCAGGAGGACGTGGAGGCGCTCTCCCGGGGCGCCGCCCGGAGCGCCGACCCGCGCACCGCGGGGCGGCGGTTCTTCCGGTGAGCGCGGCCCCCTCGCGCCGGAGCTGAGGCGGCTCCCCCGTGTTCCTGCCCCTCTTCTACTCCCTGCGCGCCCTGGGCGTGCCCACGAGCCCCACCGAGTGGCTCGCGCTGATGGAGGCGCTGGGCAAGGGGCTCCACAGCGAGAGCCTCGACGACTTCTACCACCTGGCCCGGAGCCTGCTGGTGAAGGACGTGGCCCACTACGACGCCTTCGACCAGGCCTTCGCCCACTGCTTCCGGGGGACGGAGCTCCCCGAGGACCTGGCGACCCGGGAGGAGATCCTGCGCTGGCTCAAGGACCCCCTCTCGCCCCTGGAGCTCTCCGCCGAGGAACTGGCCCGGATGGAGGCCCTGACCCTCGACGAACTCCTCCGGGAGCTTCAGGACCGCCTGCGCACCCAGGACGGTCCCCACCACGGCGGCCACCACTGGATCGGCACCGGGGGCACGAGCCCCTTCGGGGCGTACGGCAGCCACCCCACCGGCATCTCCTTCGCGCCCGAGGGGGGCGGGGGCCGGGCGGTGCTCCAGGCCTTCGCCCGCCGGTACCGGAACCTGCGCCGCGACCTGGTGCTCGACACCCGGCAGATCGGGGTGGCCCTGCGGAAGCTGCGGGACCTGCGCAAGGAGGGCGAGGAGTCCCTCGACGTGGAGGCCACCGTGGACACCACTTGCCGCAACGCGGGGGAGATCGAGCTGGTGTTCGGCCGCGAGCGCGAGAACCAGGTGCGTCTGCTCCTCGCCATGGACACCGGCGGGTCCATGGAGCCCCACCGGGAGCTGTCGGAGCGGCTCTTCTCGGCCGCTCACGGGCTCAACCACTTCAAGGACTTCCGGGCCTTCTACTTCCACAACTGCGTGTACGAGAACCTCTACACCGACCTGGAGGCCGGCGAGTTCGTCCCCACGGCGGAGGTCGCCCGGGAGTTCGGGAAGACCTACCGCTTCGTGGCCGTGGGCGACGCGTCCATGGCCCCCTACGAGCTCCTGATCCCCAACGGCATCCTGGAACGGGGCCGGACCACCAACGTGAAGGGGATCGACTGGCTGCGCCTGCTCGCCGGTGCGTTCCCGAAGCGCGCGTGGCTCAACCCGCTCCCCGAGTCCTCCTGGCCCCACTACGACACCGTGGAGACCGTCGGCGGGCTCTTCCCCATGTTCCCGCTCACCCTGGAGGGGCTCGACCGTGCGGTGCGCCACCTGCTGTGACCGGCGGGGCGTCACCCGCGCTCCCGGGCGTGGTAAGCTCGTGGGGTGAGCAGCGGAACGGCGGGGGAGGGTTTTGGAGCGTGCCGTGCGACGCCGCATCTACCTGCAGCTGGGGGACGTCGTGTACCACCGGAGCCACCGGGTGTGGGGCACGGGCCGGGTGGTGGAGGTGAAGACCTCCGTGCTCGACGGGGGGCCCGCGCTGGTGCGCATCGCCTTCCAGGACGGGAAGGAGCGCACCTTCTTCAACGACCTCGACCAGGAAGGGTGCTGCTACTACATGGGCATCCGCTTCTACGCCCCGTGAGCGGGGGAAGGGGGAGGCCGTGGCCAGGCCGGGGCTCCTGAGGATCCCCTCCCTGCGGGGGGGCGCGGGCGGACACCCGCGGGAGCTCGCCAACGCGTGGAAGCGGCGGGGGGTGTTCGCCTGCTCCCACGCGGCCCACGAGGACTTCGCCGGCAGCGTGAGCCCCTACCACGTGCTGCGGGAGAAGCGGTGCTTCCCCCAGGGGTGCGTGTACTTCCGCTGGCGGTGCCGGCGCCTGGAGAAGGGCCAGTCGTGCAAGCGCCGGTTCACCCACGCCGGCCGCCTGTGCCGCGGGTGCCGGGAGTACGAGGAGGAGAAGGTCCACCAGCAGCCGAGGCTGCTCCTGCCGCCGGGTGCCTGGCTCGAGTTCCGGCGGGAGCTGGAGGCCTTCGAGGACTGGTTCGACGCGGCGGTGGGCCGGGAGTTCGAGGCGAGCGGCGAGGTGGCCGGCGTGAAGCCCTCCTTCGTGCGCGAGGTGGACGCCGGGGAGCGCGTGCGGTTCCGGGGGTTCCTCCTGGTGCTCCGCGACGCCTACCTCGGGCGCACGCTGCTTCGTTCCGCGGCGTACGCCCGCGTGTCGCGGAGGGCCCAGGAGCGTCACGAGTTCCGGGAGGGAGACGTGGTGGAGTTTCGTGCGACCGTGGGGGAGGACCGGGGACGGATCGTGCTCGACCGGGTCCGGGCCGTGGAGGTGGTCAGCCGGGGGCCGGGGAAGGTCTGGACCTTCTCCGACGGCCTCGTGGCCAGGCACACGGCCACGGCCTTCCGCCGCCAGCCCGAGCGCTGCCTCCAGTGCCCCTCGGGCACGCTCCTCGACGTGCACCAGGAGACCCGGGACGGGGAGCGGCGCTACCGGCGCCTCCTTTGCCTCGACGGGGCCGCGTCCCCGGAGGCGTGCCCCCGGTGGGAGCTGCCGACCGCGGCGGCGGGAGGCCGGCGTTGATCCCCTGCGACCCGGGTCTGCGATGGCGACTCGTCCGGACGGCCCAGGAGGCGGAGGCGCCGGACCTGCTCGTTCGCGGCGCGCGGGTCTGGAGCCCGTTCACCGGGGAGGTCACCCCGGGCGACGTGGCCGTGTGCGGGGACCGCATCGCCCGGGTCGGGCCCTGGGGCGGGCCCCTGGAGGGGACCGAGGTCGTCGAGGCCGGCGGCCTCGTGGCCGTCCCGGGGTACGTGGAGCCCCACACCCACCCGTGGCCCTTCGCGAACCCCCTGAGCCTGGGGGAGGCTGCCGCCTGCCGGGGCACCACCTGCCTGGTCTTCGACGACCTGCTCCTCCACCTCGCCCTGGGCACGCGGCGCCTCGAGGCCCTGACGCGGGCCCTGTCCGCCGCCTCGCTGCCCCACGTGTTCTGGGTGGCCCGCATGGCGTCCCAGTCGCGGTTCGAGGGGGAGGAGGGCCTGTTCTCCGCGGAGAACGTGGGGAGGCTGCTCGCGGCGCCCCACTTCCTCGCCACGGGGGAGATGACCCGGTGGACCGACTTCCTCGACCCCGAGAGGGCGCCCCGCCTCCTGGGCATCGTCGAGCAGGCCCGGGCCGCGGGCAGGTTCTCCGACGGGCACACCGCCGGGGCGAGCGCCCGGCGGCTGCCGGCCCTGGCGGCCACGGGGATGCGGTCGTGCCACGAGGCGATCACCGCGGCCGAGGCCCTCGACCGGCTCCGGCAGGGGCTCTGGGTGCTGCTCCGGAACTCCAGCCTGCGGCTCGACCTCCCCGCGCTCCTGCCGGCGCTCGAGCGGACCGGCTTCACCGACCGATTCTGCTACACGACCGACGGCGCCAAGGCTCACCACGTGCAGGCGGTGGGGCTCACGGACCACCTGATCCGCCTCGCCCTGGAAGCCGGGGTGCCGGCGTCGACCGCGTACCGGATGGCCACCCTCAACCCCGCGACCTTCCTCGGCCTGGACCAGGACGTCGGCGCGGTCGCACCTGGAAGGGTGGCGGACATCAACCTGTTAAGCGAACTTGAAGACCCGACCCCCGACGTCGTCCTGTGCCACGGCCGGGTGGTCGCGCGGGACGGTCGGCTCCAGGTCCCGCCGCCGAGCGAGGGGTTCCCGTGGGACGAGCTCTACGCGGGGGGCGAACCGCCCGTGCCCCTGTGGGCCCCGTCGGACTTCCTGCTGCCGGCGGACGCCCCGGACCCCTTCCCGGCGGCTCGCCTGGAGAACGCGGTGATCACCCGGGAGGAGCCGGTGGCGCTGGGGCCCCGCGGGGACGGGCGGTGGCCCAGGGACGCCGGCGCCCTGGTGCTGGCCCTGACCGACCGCTCGGGGGAGTGGGTGACCCGGGGCGTGGTGCTCGGGTTCGCGCCCGGCCTGCGCGCGCTGGCCACGACCTACACCACCAACGCCGGGGTGCTGGCCCTCGGGGCCGACCCCGACGCCATGGCCGCGGCGGTGGAGCGGCTGCGGGAGATCGGCGGGGGCATGGTCGTGGCGCCCGCCCGGGGCGACCCGCGGGAGTTCCCCCTGCCCCTGGCGGGCATCCAGCGGGCGGGAGGCTTCGACGGTGCGGCGGCCATGGCCGGGGAGTTCCAGGAGGTCCTGGTGCGCTGCGGGTACGGCCACGCCGACCCGAACTACACCCTGCTCTTCCTGTGCTGCGACTTCCTCCCGGACCTGCGGGCGACCCAGGAGGGGTGGGTGCGGATCAAGACGGGCGAGGTGCTGCTCCCCTCCGAGCGCCCGTGAGGGGGGTGCTTGGCACCCGGCCTCAGGACTCCGCCCTGGAGCCCAGGATCTCCTCTTCCGCGACCACCGCGAACCCGTGGCCGGCGATGATCCGCCGGGCCGCGGGCTCCTCGCCGTCGTCGAAGAGCCACGCCTCCACGCAGTCGTTCGTGACGTCGTACTCGCCGACTCCGCCGGCGATGGACTCGGTGAGTTCCTCGTCGAGGGCGGCGAGCCGCTCTCGCACCCGTTCGGGACTCGTGGGGCGGATGCAGAGGTACACCCGGGGGGTCGCCGCCATCGGAGAGGCTCCTTTCGGGAGGGGGCGCAGGGCGCGCGGTTGTGGAGGAGGGAGGCTAGTTCGGGAGGCGGGCGTGTCAACCCGGCCGGACGCAGGCGGGGCGGGCGGGCTGCCGTGACGGAGCGGGCGCTCGCCCGGGTCCTCGGAGCGGCCGCGGCGCGGTGCCAGGAGGAGGACGTGCTGCCGCACTGCCCCCGGTGCGCCCGGCCCTGCTGCCTCCTGGAGACCCTTGTGCTCGAACTCACCTGGGAGCGCCTGCGCGAACTCTGGGGGGTGGATCTCCCCCGCCCGGCGTTCGACCGGGCGCTTCGGCGGTGCCGGGGTCCCGGGGAGATCCGGGAGCGCGACGGCCTGTACTACGCCCACGGCCGGCCGTGCCCGGCGTACCGGGAGGGGCGCTGCGCCGTGTACGGGACCGAGACCAAGCCCCCGGGCTGCACGGATTTCCCGGTCTACGTGGACGACGACGGCATCGTCGTCGACCAGCGCTGCGAAGCGGCAGATCTTTCGAAAGTGGAGGCCCGGCTCCGGCGGGCGCTCCCGCCCGGTTTCCGGGTGTCCCGCCGGCCGGACCCCGACTTCCCGTTCCTGGTCACCCTGAAGCCGGTGCGGGCCGAGCCCGGGCCGGCCCGGAGGGCGGGGGGCCGCGGGCGCTGATCCCCCTCGGGGCCCCGCCGGGTCGGGAGCAGGAGGGTTTCTTGCCGGGGCGGGAGGCCTTCCGTAGAATGCGGAGACTCTCCCGCTGCCCCCGAGGGGTTCCGAGCCTTGATCCCGATCCGCGACACGATCCCGAGCCGGCGTACCCCCTACGTCCTCTACGGCATCATCCTCCTCAACGCCCTGGCCTTCTTCTACGAGCTGGGCCTCGGCCCCCGGGAGATCGAGATCTTCTTCCGCCACTACGGCATCGTCCCGGTCCGGTACTCGGACGCCCGGGTCTCGGCCCACTTCGGGCTCGTGGACCAGGTGCTCCCGTTCTTCACCTCGATGTTCCTCCACGGCGGCTGGCTCCACATCATCGGGAACATGTGGATCCTGTGGATCTTCGGGGACAACGTCGAGGACTGGTTCGGCCACGGCGGCTTCGCGCTGTTCTACGTGTTCTGCGGCGTCTTCTCCGGCCTCATGCACCTGGCGTTCAACTGGGGCAACTCCCTGCCCACCGTGGGCGCCTCGGGCGCCATCGCCGGGGTCATGGGGGCGTACTTCCTCCTCTACCCCACGGCCCGGGTGCTGACCCTGGTGCCCATCTTCTTCTTCTTCACGTTCATCGAGCTGCCGGCCGTCGTCTTCCTGGGGTTCTGGTTCCTCCTCCAGTTCCTGAGCGGCACCGCCGCGACCGCGGCCGGGGCGTCCGGGGGCATCGCCTGGTGGGCCCACATCGGGGGCTTCGCGGCGGGGGCGGCCGTGGTGTTCCTGCTGGGGGGCGCCCGACCCCGCAAGCCCCGGGGAAAGAAGCCCACGATGAAGCCGCTGTGGGACAAGGTGGACGAGTACTGGTGAGTGCGGGGCAGGGCACGGCCCGGGCGCTGGTGTGCGACCCGGAGGGGAGGATCCTGGAGTATCCCGAGCTTTCCCTCGCAGGACAGATGGGGTCTCGATGGGTTTCAGTAGAAGATGAAGACCTGACGCCTATCCCCGAGGGCACCAAGGTCTTCTTCCTCCCGGAGAGCCGGGCCGTGGGATGGGACCAGGGGCGCGGCCGACCCCGGGTGCTCCGGGGCTACCGGGCCGTGGCCGCCATGCTCCAGGCGGGCCACACCCGCACCCACCTGCCCGCGGCCGCCTATCCGGTCGAGGGGTCTCCGGCCTACGGCCGCCACGCCTACCTGCCCCTGTGGGCCTACGCCTGCGTCGGCTGGAAGGAGGGCCGCATGGTGGCCGCCGCCTTCCGCGTCGACCCCATGGAGCACTCGGAGACGTGCCACTACGACGATCGGGAGATCGCCCCCCGGGTGCGCGACCGGGTCCGGGCCCACCGGGGCAACCGGCTCGTGCGCCACCTGGAGCGCTGCGCGCTCGAGTACCACTGCTTCGCCGCGAAGAACTGGTTCATGGGGCGCTGGGAGGCGCCCCTGCCCGCGGCGCCCGCGTGCAACGCGCGCTGCGTGGGGTGCATCAGCCTCCAGCCGGCGGACTGCTGCCCGGCCTCCCAGGACCGCATCGGGTTCGTGCCCACGGTGGAGGAGCTGTGCGAGGTGGCCGTGCCGCACCTCGAGGGCGTGGAGCGGGGGATCGTGAGCTTCGGACAGGGGTGCGAAGGCGAGCCGCTCCTGGTGGCCGACACCCTGGCGGCGGCGGTGGGGGAGTTCCGGGCTCGCACCGGGCGGGGCACCGTGAACCTCAACACCAACGGCAGTCGGCCGGAGGCGCTCCGCCGGGTGGCGCGGGCCGGGCTCGACTCGGTGCGGATCAGCCTGAACTCCCCGCGCCGGGAGCTCTACGAGGCGTACTACCGCCCCACCGGGTACGGGTTCTCCGACGTGGTGGAGTCGGTGCGGGTGGCCGTGGGGGAGGGCCTCTTCACGGCCCTCAACCTGCTGGTGTTCCCCGGCGTGAGCGATCGGCCGGAGGAGGTGGAGGCGCTGGAGCGGCTGATCGAGGAGACCGGCCTCCAGATGGTGCACCTGCGCAACCTCTCGGTCGACCCGCGGCTCTACCTGGAGAGCCTGCCGGAGCAGGAGAGGAGCGGGGAGGGCGCCATCGGCCTGCGGCACCTGGCGGTCCGCCTCAAGCGGCGTTTCCCGCGCCTGGACCTGGGCTACTTCAACCGCCCGAAGGAGGATTTCGGGTCGCCCCGGGTGGACGAACTGCCCTGGGCCCGGCAGGCTGCTTCGGAGGCCCTTCCCGGGGTAACCTAGGCCGGGAGGGAAGATCAGGGAGGAGGCCGTGGCCGGCGTCCTTCCCTTGGAGGAGGAGGAAGACCCCATGCTCTCGGAGATCCACGAGTTTCTCGGATTGTGCGCCCTGGCCGCGGTGGGCGCGGCGGTGGCGGCCGGTGGTGCGGCGTACCGCTTTCAGGCCGTCAAGGGTTTGCTGCCGGTGAAGCGGCCGGCGCTCGTCCGGCTTCACCTCTGGGCGGGAATCGCCTTCGTGGCCTCCGCCACCTTCCACTACCTGCTGGCGCCCCGGGTCCACGGGCTCCAGCAGGCCGGCGTGCTGGCCTTGGTGGTGGCGTTCCTGCTTGGGCTCTCCTTCCGGCTGAGCCGCAAGCACTTCGCCGTGGCCGTGAAGGCGAAGATCGCCC
>CAZGRT010000349.1:0-4022 GCA_964528225.1 uncultured Thermodesulfobacteriota bacterium
ATCGGCGGGCCGGAGGTCCGCGGCGCCGTGCGGGAGCTGGTGCTCGACCTATCCCGCCGGTACCTGGGCGCCGAGTACGGCACGCTGCGGCGAGCGCTGGGGCCGGGCCGGGCGGCCGCCCTGGAAGGGGCCCTGCCCAGGGTTTTCGGCGAGGCCGCCCGGGCGGCCCCGGAGTGGGCCTCGACCCCGGAGGGGGTCCGTTTCGCCGAACGCGCCGTGGGCGGCCTGCTCGACCGGCGGCTCTCCGAGCTCCTCCGGGGGGAGGAGGCGGCAGCGGCCCGGAGCGCCGCCTCCATGCTTGCCGGCCTGGCCCGGGCCCCGGACCTGGAGGAGAGGGTTCGCCCGGCCGTGGTCCGGGGCCTCTCCGCGCTCGCCAACGCGGCGAGCCCGACGGGCATGCTGCTGCCCGAGGGGGTGCGGGAGGGGATCGAAGCCGCCCTCGGCCAGGCAGTGCCCCTCCTCCTCCAGCGCTTCGAGGAGGCTCTCCTCTCGCCGGGCAACGTGGAGAGGCTGAAGGCCGCGGTGCGGGGAGGGATCGAGGCCTACCTCCTCGAGACCGAGGGCGGGCTCGTGAAGAACCTGGCCCGGCAGGCCGCGCTTCTGGGGCGCAACCGGATCTACCGGGAGGCGGACGAGATCGTCGACGCCAACCTCCACCGCCTGCGAGAGCTGGTTCACCAGCGGGAGAATCGGGAGCGCGTGGAGCGGGGGATCCGGGAGGGGCTCGACCGGCTCCTCGCGAAGACGCCGGGGGAGCTGCTGGCGTCCCTGCCGCAGGAGACCCTGGCGGGCCTCCACGACCGGCTGGCCGCCTGGGTCTGCTCCCAGCTGCGGCGGGCGGAGGTCGCGGAGGCCGCCGAGCGCCTGTTCGAGCGGGAGCTGTCGGTCCTGTTCGACACCCCGCTGCGGGAGCTGCTCGTGCCCCGGGAGGGGGGCGAGGCGGCGCTGGCGAACTGGTCCCGCGGGCTCGCGGGGTGGGCCGCTTCCGGGGGGCTCGCCGCCCTGGCGGAGCGGGAGGGCCCGGCCCTGGTGGAGGCCCTGCTCGACGCCCCCGTCGGAAGGCCGTCGCGGCTCCTCCCGGAGGGGCTGCAGGCGGAGCTCCTGGACATGGCGCTGGACCACCTCATGCCCGTGGTCTCCGCCCAGGTGCCGGAGATCCTGCGGATCGTGGACGTGCGCGGCCTGATCGAGCGGGAGATCCTGGCCTTCTCGCCCCGGGAGGTGGAGGACGTGATCCTGTCCGTGGCCCGGCGCGAGCTCCGGTCGATCACCTGGTGGGGCGGAATCCTGGGGGCCCTCGTGGGAGGGTTCCAGGCCGGGTTGACCCTCTGGCGGCCGTGACCCGAGCGCCGGGGACGGCTCAGAGGTTGTGAATGAATCCCCGGACCGAGCCAGACGGTCTGGATGCGAGCCCGGCGAGGCGGAAGCCCGCAGCCATAGCTGGGCTCTACGGCAAGGGATTCCAACGAAGCCCGGCGAAGCATGTCGGCCGGTCCCGGTGACGGGAGGGGGTTGGTTCACAACCTCTCAGGCCGGGCGAGGTCCCCGCAGGCGTTGGCACGCCCCGAGCACGGCCTTGATGCTCTCGTAGGGCCGGGTCACGGCGGGCCCGGCCTGCACCCAGCCCGGGAGCAACCGCTCCAGGGCGCCGCCGAAGGCCGAACGCAGGGCCCGGAACAACGTGCGGAGCGGGTCGAGGTCGTCCGGGTCGCCGACGGGCACCACGGCGTCGAAGCCGCTGGCGTGGTGGACCCGGAGGCCGTCGCCCCGCACCTGGATCTCGAAGCCCATCTCGCGCAGGTTTGCGGCGTGGCGCCCCAACTCCTCCAGGTCCCTCGTCCCGAGACCCTCCACCCCGCCCTCCGGAGAGGCGAGTGCCTTCTCGATGGCTGCGCGGACCCTCTTCTCCATGGTCATCCTCCCCGGTCTCCGGGTGCCTCGCGCCTGCGTTGCCCCTCCCGCGGGGCGGGTGTTACAGTCCTGCAGGTGAAGGCCCCGAGCGTTGCAACCGACCCCACCGCGTGCTATCTTCGCGCCCCTCTTATCGGCGAGGCGATGGGGTTGGCGTTAGCCGAGGCGGAGGCGGCGCTGGCCCTGGGCGAAGTGCCGGTGGGGGCCGTGGTTCTCTGGGAGGGCCGGGTGCTGGCGCGGGGGCACAACCTGCGGGAGACCCGGGCCGATCCTCTGGCCCACGCCGAGTGCCTCGCCCTCTCCCAGGCCTCCCGCATCCTCGGCCGGTGGCGACTCGATCGGGCCACCCTGCTGGTGACGCTGGAGCCGTGTCCCATGTGCATGGGGGCCGTGCTCCAGGCGAGGGTGCCGAGGCTGGTGTACGGGGCGGCGGATCCCAAGGCCGGCGCGGCCGGGACGCTCTTCGACCTCTCCGACGACCCGCGGCTCAACCACCGGGTGCAGGTGACCCGCGGGGTCCGGGAGGCGGAAGCAGCCGGCCTGCTCCGCGAATTCTTCCGGAGGCGCCGCTCGGGCGAGGACGTGCAGCGATGAATCCCGGCGGAGAGGTGGCCGAGAGGTCGAAGGCGGCAGACTCGAAATCTGTTGTACGGCTTGCCGTACCGGGGGTTCGAATCCCTCCCTCTCCGCCAGTTTCGTGTTTCCCGCGGCTCCCCGGCCGCGGCTCCCCCTCGGGGGGATGGTCAGCAGGGATGGCTGGGCCCTGCGCGACGGTGGCGCGGTGAACCCCGTCAGGTCCGGAAGGAAGCAGCGGCAGCCACGACCCCCGGGCGCCGCAGGTAGCCGAGCCATCCCTGGTGACCATCCCCCGTTCCGCTCCCCGGCGGATTTCTAGTGTCGTACCTCGTCCTCGCGCGCAAGTGGCGCCCCCAGTCCTTCGAGCAGATCCGCGGGCAGGAGCACATCGTCCGTGCCCTGCGCAACGCGATCACCTCCGCCCGCATCGCCCACGCCTACCTGTTCACCGGAATCCGCGGCGTGGGCAAGACCTCCGCGGCCCGGGTGCTCGCCAAGGCGCTCAACTGCGCCTCCGGGCCGACCCCGACGCCGTGCAACGAGTGCGCCTCGTGCCGGGAGATCACCGAGGGCCGCTCGAGCGACGTCCTCGAGATCGACGGCGCCTCCAACACGGGCGTGGAGGACGTGCGGCGGCTGCGCGAGGCGGTCCGCTACCCGCCGGTTCGGGGCCCCTACCGCATCTACATCGTGGACGAAGTGCACATGCTGTCCACGGCGGCCTTCAACGCGCTCCTCAAGACCCTGGAGGAGCCGCCCCCCCACGTGGTCTTCATCTTCGCCACCACCGACCCCCAAATGATCCCGGTCACCATCCTGAGTCGGTGCCAGCAGTTCGACTTCAAACGCCTGTCGCTCAAGGACATGGCGGCGCTGCTGGGCGACGTGGCGGCCGCCGAGGGGGTCTCCCTCGACGAGCGAAGCGTCATGGCGCTGGCCCGGGAGGCGGAGGGGAGCGTCCGGGACGGGCAGAGCCTGCTCGACCAGGTGATCTCCTACGCGGGGCAGTCGGTGGCCTACGAGGACGTCCGCGACGTCCTGGGCGTCGTCGACCGGGACCTGCTCCTCGGCGTCGCCAAGGCGGTGGCGGGCCGCGACGCCCGGTCGATCGTGCAGGCCCTCCAGGAGGCCGAGCGCTTCGGCTACGACGTCCGCCGGTTCGCCCACGATCTGCTCGACGTCTTCCGGGACCTCTCCATCCTGAAGGCGGTCCCCGAGGGGGACGACTTGGTGGAGCTCGCGCCGGAGGAGGTGGAGGAGGCGCGGCGGTTCCTCCAGGACGCCTCCTGGGACGAGATCCACGCGCTCTACGACGTGCTCGCCCGGGGGGTCGAGGGGCTGCGCGCCGCCCCCAGGCCCGGCACGGTGCTGGAGATGACCCTGCTCAAGATGGCCCGGATGCCGGCGCTCCTGCCACTGTCGGAGGTGATGAGCCGGGGGCGCGCCGCGGGCCTCGACGCCGCCCCCGCCGGCACCGCGGGGGACGCCGCGCCCGGGCCGCAGGCCGACCGGGGCGGGGCCCCAAGCCGGGCCCC
>CAZGRT010000350.1:0-2791 GCA_964528225.1 uncultured Thermodesulfobacteriota bacterium
GGGGCCATCATCCAGCTCCTCAAGCTCCCAGACGGCACGGTCAAGGTCCTCGTGGAGGGGCGCACGCGTGCGCGCCTGAAGAGCTACCTGGCCGCGGACCGGTACTTTCTTGTGCAGGCGGAAGAGCTGCCCGAGGCCGCCCAGCCGGACCAGGAAGTCAGCGCGCTCATGCGCACCGTGGTGGACTCCTTCGCCGAGTACGTGAAGCTCAACCGGAAGCTGCCCTCCGAACTGGTCGGATCGGCCCAGGCCATCGACGAGCCGGGTCGACTCGCCGACACGATCGCCTCCCACCTCTCCATCAAGACCGGCGTGAAGCAGGAACTGCTCGAGATGGCGGCCCCCCAGGAGCGGCTGGAGCGGCTGCTGGCCCTCATCAAGGGGGAGAGCGAGGTCCTGGAGATCGAGCAGAAGATCAAGCGCCGCGTCAAGAAGCAGATGGAGAAGACCCAGAAGGAGTACTACCTCAACGAGCAGATGAAGGCGATCCAGAAGGAGCTGGGCGAGGGAGAGGACACGCAGAACGAGATCCGGGAACTGGCCAAGCGGGTCCAGGCCAAGGACATGCCCGACGAGGTGAAGGAGAAGGCCAAGAAGGAGATCCAGAAGCTCAAGACGATGTCCCCCATGTCCGCCGAAGCGACGGTGGTGCGCAACTACGTGGACTGGATCCTGGACCTGCCGTGGAACGAGGTCACCGAGGACAAGGTGGACATCCGCGACGCGCAGAAGATCCTCGACGAGGACCACTACGCGCTCAAGGAGGTCAAGGAGCGGATCCTGGAGTACCTGGCGGTGCTCAAGCTGGTGGGCACGACCAAGGCGCCGATCCTGTGCTTCGTCGGGCCCCCCGGCGTTGGGAAGACGAGCCTCGCCCGGTCGATCGCGCGCGCCATCGGTCGGAACTTCGTCCGGCTGAGCCTGGGCGGCGTGCGAGACGAGGCCCAGATCCGGGGGCACCGCAGGACCTACATCGGCTCGATGCCGGGCAAGATCCTGCAGAGCCTGAAGAAGGCCAAGAGCTCCAACCCGGTGTTCCTGCTCGACGAAGTGGACAAGATGAGCATGGATTTCCGGGGGGACCCGTCTGCCGCGCTCCTCGAGGTCCTCGACCCCGAGCAGAACGACACGTTCAGCGATCACTACCTGGATCTGGACTACGACCTGAGCCGGGTGCTGTTCATCACCACGGCCAACTACCTGCCCAACATCCCGCCGCCCCTGCGCGACCGGATGGAGGTGATCCAGATCGCCGGCTACACCGAGATCGAGAAGCTGCACATCGCCAAGCGCCACCTCCTCTCGAAGCAGATGGAGGCCAACGGCCTGAAGGGCGAGGACATCCGCATCACCGACGGGGCCCTGCTGGAGATCATCCGCCGCTACACGCGGGAGGCCGGGGTTCGGAACCTGGAGCGGATGATCGCCAACGTGTGCCGCAAGGTGGCCAAGGACGTGGTCGCGGCGGCGGACAAGCCCCGGAGGAGGCAGAGCGTCACCCCGGGCCTCATCCCGAGGTACCTGCGCGCGCCCAAGTTCAAGTACGGCGTGCAGGAGGAGAGGAGCGAGGTCGGCTACGCGACCGGCTTGGCGTGGACCGAAGTCGGGGGAGAACTCCTGGGCATCGAGGTGGTGCTGCTCCCGGGAAAAGGCAACCTGACGATCACCGGCAAGCTCGGGGACGTGATGATGGAATCGGCCCGCGCCGCCGTCTCCTACGTGCGCAGCAGGGCCCACCGCCTGGGGTTGGAGCGGGACTTCTACCAGAAGATCGACATCCACATCCACGTTCCCGAAGGGGCGATCCCGAAGGACGGGCCTTCCGCGGGTATCACCATGGCCACCTGCCTCACCTCGGCGCTCACGGGCATCCCGGTGCGGAAGAGCGTGGCGATGACCGGCGAGGTCACCTTGCGGGGCAAGGTCCTCGGCATCGGCGGCCTCAAGGAGAAACTCCTGGCCGCCCACCGCGGGCACATCGGCACCGTGATCCTCCCCCGGGAGAACGAGAAGGACGTGCCGGATCTGGACCTCCCGCGGGCGATCATGCGCGACATCGAGATCGTGTACGTGGATCACATGGACCAGGTCCTGGAGGCCGCCCTGGAGACGGAGAATCCCAAGTCCATCCTGGCCCGCACCCACGGGGCGACCCGGACGGTGGAGGAGATCCTCGGGCTTCCGCCGGCGCCCGCGGCGGTCCCGGGGACCGCCCACGAGGCCGATGCGCAGCAAATCCAGTAAGAAAGGGGCTTGACACCCCATAGGCCGGTTGTTATAAGCCGTCCTCATTCTTCGACCCGTTACAAGGAGGAATGCCGTGACGAAGGCCCAACTCATCGAGGCGATGGCCGGGAAGGCGAATACGTCCAAGGCGGCTGCGAAGCGGTTTCTCGACGCCTTCACCGAGGCCGTCACGGAGACCCTCAAGTCCGGGGAGAAGGTGACCCTGGTGGGCTTCGGCACCTTCAGCGTCTCCCAGCGGAAGGCGCGCAAGGGCCGCAATCCCCAGACGGGCAAGGAAATCAAGATCGGCGCAAGCAAGTCGCCCAAGTTCAAGGCGGGCAAGGGCCTGAAGGACAAGGTCTCCTAGCCCGGGCGAAGCGCGTCCAGGCGGGTAGCTCAGCTGGGAGAGCGCCGGCCTTACAAGCCGGAGGTCGCAGGTTCAAGCCCTGTTCCGCCTACCATTGTGTGTAGGGACCCTTTCGCGGGGGCGTAGTTCAGTCGGTTAGAACGCCGGCCTGTCACGCCGGAGGTCGCGAGTTCGAGTCTCGTCGCTCCCGCCATTTTT
>CAZGRT010000351.1:0-2278 GCA_964528225.1 uncultured Thermodesulfobacteriota bacterium
CCGGGGGTGCGCCCACATGGTGGAGCTCATCGGCGACGCGTTCCGCCTCGTCTCCATGCTGCTCATCGGCGACACCGTCAACTACTGGGGGGCGCTCAAGGACACGCTCACCGAGGAGGAGATCGTGGCGCGGGGCCGCGAGAAGCTGCGCAACACCTGCCTCGTCTTCGCCGAGGAGGAGTGAGTGGACACCAAGCTCGTGACCCTGCCCGAGGCGATCGGCCAGTTCGTCCGGGCTGGCGACACGGTGGTGATGGGTGCGGCCCTCGAGTCGATGATCCCCTTCGCGGCGGGGTGGGAGATCGTCCGCCAGGAGATCCGCGACCTCACCCTGGTGGGCCCCATCTCGGATCTTCTCTTCGACGCCCTCGTGGGAGCGGGTTGTGTGCGGAAGCTGGTGGCCGCGTGGGTGGGCAACGTGATGATGGGCTCCGGCTACAACTTCCGCAGGGCGGTGGAGGAGAACTCCCCCCGCGCCGTCGAAGTCGTGGACCACACGAACCTCACGCTGCAGTCGGCGCTCAAGGCCACGGCCCAGGGCCTGCCGTTCCTGCCCACACGGACGGCGATCGGGAGCGACCTCGTCGGGCGCAACCCCGCGCTGCGCCCAATGAGCTGCCCCTTCACCGAGACCCCGCTGCTCGCCGTGGCGGCCCTCCGCCCCGACGTGGCGATCCTCCACGCGCAGCGGGCCGACGCCCGGGGCAACGCCCACGTCTGGGGAAACCTGGGCGTCGCGCAGGAGGCAGCCTTCGCGGCCCGCCGCGTGATCGTCGTCGCCGAGGAGGTGGTCCCGCCCTCGGTCATCGCGAGCGACCCCAACCGGACGCTCGTTCCCGGCTTCCTGGTCGCGGCCGTGGCCGAGGCCCGGTGGGGAAGCCATCCTTCCCCGTGCCAGGGGTACGCCAACCGCGACCACGAGTTCTACCGCGAGTACCACCTGGCGAGCCGGACCCGGGGGGGCTTCCTCGCCTGGCTCGACCGCTGGGTCCTGTCCACGCGGAACCACGCCGGGTACGTCGACCTGCTTCGCTCCGAGGGGCGGCTCGCAGGCCTCGCCGTGCGGGACCCGGCGCCTTCGGTCCCCGCGGACTTCGGGTTCTGACCCGTGAGCCCCGCCTACACCCCAGCCGAGCTCATGATCGCGAGGGCTGCCCGCGAGATCCGGGACCGGGAACTCGTCTTCGTGGGGATGCGGCTCCCCCTCCTCGCGTTCCTCCTCGCCCGTTCGACCCACGCTCCCGAGGCCGTGGGCCTCTTCGAGAACGGCGTGCTGCGCGACACCCCCGCCTCCTCGCCCCTCATCACCATGAGCGACCCGCCGAACATCCGCGAGGCGCGCATGTGCATGGGCATGGAGACGGCCATGGGTCTGCTGCAGGCCGGCAGGGTGGACCTCGGCTTCATCGGCGGGGCGGAGATCGACCGCCACGGCAACCTCAACACGACCGAGGTGGGCGAAGGGAGCCACCGGATCCGCCTTCCCGGCAGCGGCGGCGCGTGCGACATCGCGTGCCTCGCCCGGCGGCTCGTGGTCGTCATGAAACACGAGCGCCGCCGGTTCGTGCCCCGCGTGCGCTTCGTGACCAGCCCCGGCTGGGGGCAGGGGGGGCCCTGGCGCGAGCAGCAGGGCCTCCCGGTAGGAGGACCGTCGGCGGTGATCACGGACAAGGCCGTGTTCACCTTCCACCCGCGCACCCGCGAGATGGTCCTCCTCTCGCTGCACCCGGGCGTGACGCAGGAGGAGGTCCGCGACCTCACCGGCTGGCCCCTGACGCTCCCGCCCCAGGTGCCCTCCACGGAGCTCCCGACACCGACCGACCTGGAGATGATCCGGCGCTACGACCCCGAGGGCTTCTGGAGCCGATGAGCACGTCGATCCGCCGAGGGATGCTCGAGCGCCTGCGGACGCATCCCGCGACGCTTCGGGATCTGGCCCGGGAACTGGGTCTCCGGGAAGGGGACGTCGCCGAGCACCTCGAGCATGCCCGCCGGTCGCTGCCCTCCTCCGAGGAACTGTCCGAGTCCCCTGCCGCCTGCCTCTCCTGCGGCTTCGAATTCCGCAAGCGAGACCGCCTCACCACTCCGGGACGGTGTCCCCGCTGCCGCAGCGAGCGGATCCGGCCCGCGGAGTTCCGGGTGGCTTCCCGGAACTGAGGAGCGAAGACCATGGGAGACGGCCCAAGGCAGCCCGCGTACCGGGAGTCCCTGGGGGACGGCCGCCTGTCCGCCGCCATCCGCTCCGCGTACCGCCGCATGCGGTCGTGCGACCTCTGCC
>CAZGRT010000352.1:0-10880 GCA_964528225.1 uncultured Thermodesulfobacteriota bacterium
AGTGACGTTTCGCGCCGACGGGGAGGCGTGCATGACCGTGGGTGAAGGCGTGCGGCGGTTGAGGGGGATTCTGCCCTTGGCGGCCCGGCGGGCGGCTCTGCCGGAGGCCGGGCGGAGGCTTCACCGGCAAGTCCTCGAGTCATTCGCACGCGAAGCGCGTCCTCCGACCGTGAAGGAGTGCGCGGCCTTCCTGGGTGTCGAGGACGCAGGCGGGGTGCTCGCCCGGTTGGCGGAGGACGACCTGATCATCCTCCGCGGGGACGGGACCATCGAGGGTGCGTATCCGTTCACGACGTCGCAGACCGCCCACCGCGTCGACCTCATGGGCCGTACGGTCCACGCCATGTGCGCGTTGGACGCGCTGGCGATGGCGCCCATGTTCGATGCCGATGCCGTCGTGGACTCTCGGTGCGAGGTGAGCGAAAGGCGTCTGCGGATCGAGCAATCCGGCCCCCAACTCGTTGCCGCCCGCCCCACGGTGTCGATCCACGTGGGCATCCAGTGGGGGGCGACCGGGGCAACGGCCGCTCGCTCGCTCTGACGAAAGATGGTATTCCTCCGTGACGAGGAAACGGCGACGCGGTGGGCGCAGGCGGAACGGGGTCGCCGGGACGTCTTCCGCTTGCGCGACGCGATCCGGTTCGCCGGCGACTTCTTCCGGCCGCTGATGGACTCGTAGCTCGAGAACGGGGTGCGGAAGCCGTCCCTCTTGGCGGAGTTCCTGGCGCCCATATCTCAGGGGCATCGGAGGGGCGCGGTGGAGTCCCGGACGTTCCCGTTCCGAGGAGGTGAGGGTGATGGCAGAGGGTGACGGGCACGGGCGGGCGGTGCGGGTCCAAGTGCTGTCGACCGAGGGTTGCCCAAGTGCGCCCGCCACGGTCGAGCGCATACGGGAGACGGCCGGTGAACTCGGCGTGGCGATCACGCTGGAGGAGGTGCTGGTGGCGACGCAGGAGGAGGCCGTCTCCCGACGGTTTCTCGGGAGCCCCACCGTGCAGATGAACGGCCTGGACCTGGATCCGTCGATGCGCGAGGAGACGACGGTGGGGTTCACCTGAAGGATGTACGGGGCATCGGGCGTGCCCTCGCGGGAGATGATTGCCAGAGCCCTTCGTGAGGCCACGGGAGCCTGACGGAAGTTCGGAGGCGGACCGTCGCCACCCGGTCGGCCGCGCCCATCCTCCAGCACTGCAGCGTCTGCGAACCCGGATCCGGAACGGATCCGGGTTCGCTGCTTTCCGGCAGGGCCGCCACGTGCCACCGGGGGGCTCCCCCGCGCCGTTTCGCCCCGGACCCCTTGATCCGGTCGTTGGCTATCCCGTTCCCTTCCAGTCGCCTGCGTCTCCGGCCCCCGGCTGGGCTCGGAGGCCATCGTTGCTATAATTGGGGAGGCGGAAATGGGGCCGCGGAGGCGGTCACCCAGCCATGCGGCGCCGCTCCGGTCGGCTGACGGGGGGGCGGGGCGGAGCCCCGGGTGTAACAGTCGTGCCGGGAGGAGACGCGATGGAACGCTCGGGGAAGGGGATCGCGGTCGTGTGCGGGGCGCTGATGGCGGGGCTCGCCGCCGTGTGGCTGCCGGGATCGTCCGGTACGGCGTGGGGCGAGGAGTCGACGGAGTGGGAGGCGTTCGTCCAGGCACGACAGCCGTGGACGGGGGATCTGCCGGGCATGGTGGAGCGGCGGATGATCCGCATCCTCGTGGTCCACAACCCGCTCCTCTACTTCCTCGACGGTGCGACCCAGCGGGGGACGGCCTGCGAGCTCGGGGTCGAGTTCGAGAAGTACGTGAACGAGCGCTTCCAGAAGGGCACGCTGAAGGTCCACGTGGTCTTCGTGCCCGTGACCCGCGACCGGCTCCTCGACGCCCTGGTGAAGGGCGAGGGAGACATCGCCGCGGCCAATCTGACGATCACCCCGGAACGGCAGAAGGTCGTCGACTTCTCGGATCCCTTCCTCACCGGCGTGGACGAGATCGTCGTCACGTCGGCCGACCAGCCGCCGCTGGGCAGCGCCGAGGACCTGTCCGGGAGGACCGTGCACGTGCGGAGGTCGAGCAGTTACTTCGAGAGCCTCACGGCGCTCAACGCGCGGTTGCGCGAGGCGGGCAGGGCCGAGGTTCGGCTCGTGGAAGCCAACGAGGCCCTGGAGGATTCGGACCTGCTGGAGATGCTGGAGGCGGGCATCCTCCCCGCCGTGGTGGTGGACAGCCACAAGGCGGAGTTCTGGGCGCAGATCTTCGAGAACATCCGCCTCCACCCGGGCGCCTCGGTCCGCACGGGGGGCCGGATCGCCTGGGCGTTCCGCAAGGGCAGCCCGGAGCTGAAGAAGGCCGTCGACGAGTTCGTGCGGGGGCACAAGAAGGGGACCCTCATGGGGAACGTCCTCTTCAAGCGCTACCTGCAGAGCACGCGTTACGTCCGCAACCCACTGCGCAACGAGGAATATGTGCGGTTCGAGAAGGCGGTGGAGTTCTTCCGGACGTACGCCGACCGGTACGACTTCGACTGGCTCCTGGTCGCGGCCCAGGCCTACCAGGAGTCGCGCATCGACCAGAGCGTGCGAAGTCCCGTCGGCGCCGTCGGGGTCATGCAGATCCTCCCCACGACCGCCGCGGATCCCAGCGTGGGCATCCCGAACATCGAGCAGATGGAGGAGAACATCCACGCGGGGGTGAAGTACCTTCGGTTCCTGCGCGACACCTACCTGGGGGAGGAGCCCTCCGACCCCATGGAGAGGGCGCTCTTCGCCCTGGCGTCCTACAACGCGGGACCGGCTCGGGTGGCGGGGCTCCGGAAGAAGGCGGCCGCGATGGGCTTCGACCCGAACCGCTGGTTCGGGAACGTCGAGGTGATCGCCGCCCGCGAGATCGGGCGCGAGACCGTCCAGTACGTGAGCAACATCTTCAAGTACTTCATCGCCTACAAGCTCGTCTTGGACCAGCAGGCCATCCGGGATGAGGCGAGGCAGCAGGTCCAGGCGCAGTAGCGCCGGTTCCGGGTTGCCTCCCGCCGAGCGGAGGGGAAACCCCGGGAAGGCCGGCGACGGCCTCGGGATGCCTCGGGCGCCCGGTTCCCGTGCCTCCCGCAAACTCCGTTTTGGCCCTTGACAGCCGCAGTGTGGCCCCATTACAGTCGATTCGTAGCTTTTGAGTAGCTACATGTGAGCTTCCGAGGCGTGGCCCGTCAAGGATGGAAACGTACGGCGGGCCGCGTGGGCGGGCACCCGGGGGCGGGGCAAGACGCCGTGGAAGCCTTCACGATGGGACGAGTCCCGATGGATCGAGCGAAGAGTTCGGAAGAAGCCTTGGCCCGGAAGCAGGAGGACGCCCGTCCCGCCTCGCAGCGGTCCAAGTTCGAGGTGTGGGGGGAGGAGATGATCGAGAAGGAGGTCCGGCAGAGCGGAAACAGCGGCCGCGTGTACCTTCCGCCGAGTTGGATCGGCAGCCACGTGAAGATCATCCGCATTGACTAGGCGGCTCCAGATGATCGAGTTGAGAGAGTTCGTCCGTTCCGACATCCCCGAGATGGTCTCCATCCAGCGGGCGATCACGAAGAAGAAGGTGTCGAAGACGTGGACGCGGATGCTGGAGCAACGCCTCGACGACGGCCGCGGGGTGGGGTGCGTGGCCGTCCGGGACGGGAAGATCGTGGGATTCGCGGTCGGGGAGGCCAAGGGAGAGGTGTTCGGCTCGCCCCAGAGCGGGTGGATCGAGCTCGTGGGAGTCGACCCCCAGGCGATGGGGGAGGGCATCGGGAAGGCGATGATCGAGAAGATGTTCGAGGCCTTCCGTGAACGGAAGATCGAGAACGTGTACACGGCCGTTCGCTGGGACGCCGTGGACATGCTCTCGTTCTTCAAGTCGGTCGGCTTCGGCCGCTCGGACTTCATCAACCTGATTCGGAAGCTCTAGGTCCGGGGGGCGACCGAGCGGGATGCGGCACGGTCGCAGCACCTGAAGGGGACGCACGATGAGATACGCAGAGACCGGCTACAACCTGGAAGTCGACCTGTCGCACGGAAGCATCGACCGGGTGGAGACGGACCCGAAGGACACCGAGCTGTATCTCGGCGGGCTGGGAACCAACGCCAAGATCCTCTGGGACAGGGTCCCCCCGGAAGTGGAGCCCTTCTCCGAGGACAACCTGCTGATCTTCAGCGCCGGCCTCCTGTGCGGGACGCCCGCCACGGGCTGCAACCGCACCATCGTGACGACGATCTCCCCCCAGACCCGGTTGATGGCCTTCTCGATGATGGGAGGATTCTTCGCGCCGGAGCTCAAGTACGCGGGCTACGACAAGGTGATCATCCGCGGCAAGTCCCCCGACCTCGTGTACCTGTGGATCCACAACGACAAGGTTGAGATCCGGGACGCGACCCACCTGCGCGGCAAGGGCGCCATCGAGACCGCCCAGCTCATCACCAAGGAGCTCAATCAGCCCGACGCCCAGGTGGCGGCCATCGGCATGGCCGGCGAGAACCGGGTCTACTTCGCCTCCATCGAGCAGAGCCGCTCGAGCGCAAGCCGGGGCGGCATCGGCGCGGTCATGGGGGACAAGGGGCTCAAGGCCATCGTCGTGCGCGGCACCAAGGACATCCACGTCGCCCGCCCGGAGCAGTACATGGAGCTGTGCGACGAGGTGATGGACTACATGCGGTTCCGGGCGGAGAACCCCATCCCGGGGGTCATGCCCATCCTGGCCGGGCTCGGGTCGCCTCAGGAGATGAAGGTCCACGACGAGAAGTGGCACACCGAGAACTTCATGTGGGGCAACTCCCGGGTCCGCAGGAGGGACTTCTGGACCGAGGAGATCGAGAAGGAGTGGACCGAGACCATGAAGGGCATGCAGCGGCGGTTGATCAGCTGCTACAACTGCCCCATGACCTGCGGGGCGACGATCCAGCCCCCGGGCAAGCCCACCTACATGATGAAGTGCTTCTCCAAGCTCACCTACACCATGGCGGCGTTCTCCGACCTGGAATTCGGCCTGGGCATCGCGCAGAGCGCCACCGAGTACGGGGTCGACGGCTTCTCGGCGCCCCAGGTGATGGCGTTCGCGCTCGAGCTCTACGAGAAGGGCATCCTCACCGACGACGACTTCCCCGGGATGCCCGAGGACAACGAGGGCCGCTTCTACTACCTGCTGGACAGGATCGTGCGCCGGGAGGGCATCGGCGACGTGCTGGCCAACGGCACCTACTGGGCGGCCAAACAGATCGGCAAGGGAGCGGAGGAGTACGCCCACAACAACATCAAGAAGCACGAGCAGCTGCCGCTGAAGCTGTCGATGCTAAACCCCATCTACTTCCTGATGTACAGCACCGGCGAGAAGATCAACATCACACAGATCGAGGGGCAGTTCCCCCAGGCGCCCTGGCCGACGCGGGAGGAGAGGGAGGAGTTCGCGAAGGACTGGTTCCAGGTCCCGGACGACAAGTTCAAGCAGATCCTCCTGGACTGGGAGCCCCGGGGCGAGAAGTCCATGCCCTTCTACCCGACGGTCGAGATGTGCTGCGACATCGTCGACTGGCAGGAGAAGATGCACTACATCGACGACGCGCTGGGCATGTGCGCCGGGCTCTCCTCGTTCCCGCTCAAGCCCCCCTACCACATCCACAACTCCCCGAAGTTCATCTCGGCCGGGGCCGGCTTCGAGATGGACGAGGAGAAGCTGACCCAGGCGGTCAAGCGGTACCGCACCCTGGTCCGGGCGAACAACATCCGGCGGGGCATGCGCCGCAAGGACGAGAAGCCGCCGGAGAACCACTGGAAGAAGCGCTTCCCGGAGCTCGAGGAGGAACTGCTGAACACCTACTACCGGTACAAGGGGTGGAACAGCGATGGCATCCCGACCGAAGAGACCCTGCGAGAGCTGGGTCTGGATTACGTCGCCCAGGACTTCGTAGAGAGGGGCATCCTGGGCGGCAACGGCGGCGAGGCCTCCCAGGAGGCTCCGGCCGAGTGATGCGACACGCGAGTCGAGAAGGCGGTGGCTGCCATGGCTGAGAAGAAGAAAAAGACGAAGACCATCAAGCGGATTCACGTCGACGCGGACAAGTGCAACGGGTGCCGCGCCTGCGAGCTTGCCTGCTCCTCCTTCCACGCGACGCCGAAGCACAGCGGCAACAACCCGGCGAGGTCCCGGGTCCGGGTGATCCGCAAGCCGCTGGAGGACATGTACGTGCCGGTCTACGCGGGGGAGTACACCGCGGCCGAGTGCATGGGCAGGAACACCTACACGATCGACGGCAAGGAATACGACGAGTGTGCCCTGTGCCGGGCCTCCTGCCCGTCGCGGGACCTCTTCAAGGAGCCGGACTCCGGCCTCCCCCTCAAGTGCGACATGTGCGAGAGCGTGCCGCAGCTCGACGAGCCGCTGTGCGTCAAGTGGTGCATGGTGGGTGCGCTCAAGTACGAGGAGCGGGAAGTGGAGGTCGACGAGGCCGAAGAGGAGGTCAAGTCGGAGGAGGTGGAGGTGGGGTTGGAGTCCCTGGTGGACAAGTTCGGACTCCAGAAGGTGATGGACACGGTCGCCCGCCTGTCCAAGAAGAGCTGAGGAGCGCCGTGGAGAACGTAGGCGACTACAAGGAGATCGTCGATCTCATCAAGGCCAACGGCGGGGACGCCTTCAAGTACTGTTACCAGTGCGGGCTCTGCGACGCCGTGTGCCCGTGGAACCGCGTCCGGCAGTTCAGCATCCGGAAGATCGTCCGGCAGGGCGCCTTCGGGATGACCGAGATCGAGAACGAGGAGATCTGGCGCTGCACCACCTGCGGCACCTGTCCGCAGCGCTGCCCCCGGGACGTGCGGCAGATCGACTCCGGCGTGGCCCTGCGCCGGCTCGCCACGGAGTACGGCGTGTTCCCCGAGAACGTGCGCCCCGTGCGGGCCGCGAGCGGGAACCTGAACACCGTGGGCAACCCCTTCGGCGAGACGCGGGAGAGCCGGGCGGACTGGGCCAAGGACCTCTCGGTGCGGCCCTTCGAGAAGGGGATGGAGGTCCTCTACTTCAGCGGGTGCTACCTGAGCTACGACCGCCGGCTGCGCAAGGTCGCCGCGGCCACGGCCCGGGTGCTGCAGAAGGCCGGGGTGGAGTTCGGGATCCTGGGCACCAAGGAGAACTGCTGCGGGGAGAGCATCCGCAAGGCGGGCGACGAGGAGGTCTTCAAGCACCTGGCCAAGGAGAACATCAAGACCTTCGTGGACAACGACGTGAAGAAGGTGCTCGTCTCCTCCCCGCACTGCTACCACACCTTCAAGAACGAGTACCCGGAGTTCATGGTCCACTTCGAGGTGGTGCACGTGAACCAGTTCCTGCGCGAGCTCCTCGAGTCCGGGCGGCTCAAGCTGGAGGGGGAGTTCGCCAAGAAGGTCACGTACCACGATCCCTGCTACCTGGGGCGGCACAACGGGATCTACGACGAGCCCCGCGACGTGCTGCGGAAGGTGCCGGGCCTGGAGTTCGCCGAGATGCCCGACCGCCGGGAAGACAGCCTGTGCTGCGGGGGCGGCGGGGGCCGGATCTGGATGGACACCCCGAGGGGGGAGCGGTTCTCCGACCTCCGGGTGGCGCAGGCGGTCGGGGTCGGCGCCCAGGTGCTGGCCACCTCCTGCCCCTACTGCATCACGATGCTGGAGGACAGCCGCCTGGGCCTGAAGGACGCGGAGTCCCTCGCGGTGAAGGACATCACCGAGATCCTGCAGGAGGCGCTCTGATCGGCGCCCCCCCGCCCTTGCTGAGGGCGGAGGGGAGCCGAGAGCACCCGTTGGCAGCGAGAGGTACCGAACCCTGACGAGGCGATCGAACATGGCAGACGTACACGTGATCCAAGGGCAGCCGAAGGACCTTCCCGTCGGAGGGGGCGCCGGCGAGCACGGCGACGTGATGGTGGTCGGCGGGGGCATCAGCGGCATCCAGGCCGCCCTCGACCTGAGCTCCGCCGGGTTCAAGGTCTACCTGGTCGAGAAGGGACCGTCGATCGGCGGCCACATGGCCCAGCTCGACAAGACCTTTCCGACCAACGACTGCTCCATGTGAATACTCTCGCCCAAACTGGTCGAGGTCGGCCGGCAGCCAAATATCGAAGTCCTGACGTACACCGAGGTCGAACGCGTGGAGGGGGAGGCGGGCGACTTCCGGATCACGTTGAAGAAGAAGCCTCGCTACATCGACGAGGACAAGTGCACCGGGTGCACGTCGTGCGTGGAGTACTGCCCCGTGCAGTACCCGGACAAGTTCAACCAGGAGATCTCCCTCAACAAGGCCGTGCACGTCTACTTCTCCCAGGCCATCCCGCTCATCACCTACATTGATGAGAGCTGCCTGTACCTGAAGGAGAAGAAGTGCGGCATCTGCAAGGCCGTCTGCAAGGCCGGGGCGGTCGACTTCACCCAGGAGACCGAGAAGATCGAGGTCCGGGTCGGTTCGGTCGTCCTCTCCCCGGGCATCGAGCCGTTCGACCCCAACGCGCTCAAGGAGTACCGGTACGGCGAGTTCGCCAACGTCGTCACCAGCATGGACTACGAGCGCCTCCTGTGCGCCACCGGGCCCTACCAGGGAGAGGTGCTGCGCGGGTCCGACCAGAAGCACCCGAAGAATCTGGCGTGGATCCAGTGCGTCGGCTCGCGGCAGGTGCGCGAGGGGGCGAACAGCTACTGCTCGTCGGTGTGCTGCACCTACACCCAGAAGCAGGTCATCCTCACGAAGGAGCACGACGCCGACGCGGCGTGCACCGTCTTCCACAACGACATCCGTTCCTACGGCAAGGACTTCGAGCGGTACTACCAGAAGACGGCCGAGCTGCCCGATGTCCGGTTCTTCCGCAGTTACGTCAACATCGTCCGGGAGGATCCCGAGACCCGGAACGTGACCATCCGCTACAGCACCCCGGACGAGGGCGTGAAGGAAGAGGAGTTCGACATGGTCGTTCTCTCGGTGGGTCTCAACCCACCGGAGGACGCCCGAGGCCTTGCGAGGACGTTCGGCGTCGAGCTCAACGACCACGGGTTCAGCCGGGCCACGGCCGCGAACCCCATGGAGACGAGCCGGCCGGGGGTGTTCGTGAGCGGCGCCTTCCAGGGGCCCACGGACATCCCGGAGTCGGTCTTCACCGCCAGCGCGGCCGGGTCCCAGGTCGGCGAGTTCCTCGACTACCGCAGGGGGAAGCTCGCCGTCGAGCGGGAGTACCCCCTCGAGCGGGACGTCTCCGCGGAGGAGCCCCGGATCGGCGTCTTCGTGTGCCACTGCGGGGCGAACATCGGGCGGATCGTGGGGGTGCCCTCGACGGTGGACTACGTCCGCACCCTGCCCAACGTCGTCCACGCCCAGGAGCAGCTCTTCTCGTGCGCCACGAACTCCGCCAAGGAGATCACCGACGTTACCCGGGAGAAGGGTCTCAACCGGGTCGTCGTGGCCGCCTGCTCCCCCAGGACCCTGGAGGCGCTGTTCCGGGACACGGTCCGGGAGGCCGGGATCAACCCGTACTACTGCGAGATGGCCAACCTCCGGGAGCACTGCTCCTGGGTCCACGCCAAGGAGAAGGAGAGCGCCACCGAGAAGGCCAAGGACATCATCCGCATGGCCGTGGCCCGTGCCGCCCATCTGGAGCCCCTGCAGGAGTTCGATCTGCCGGTGAACAAGGCGGCCCTGGTGGTGGGGGGTGGCGTGGCCGGCATGACCACAGCCCTGAGCATCGCCGAGCAGGGCCACGAGGTGTGGCTGCTCGAGAAGGAGGCGGAACTCGGGGGAACGGCCCGAAGGCTCCACACCACCCTGGCGGGCATGGACGTCCAGGCGTTCCTCAAGGACCTCGTCGGACGGGTCCACCGCCACCCCCTGGTCCACGTGGCCACCGGGGCGACGATCGCGGGCGCCACCGGGTACGTGGGGAACTTCGTGACCCGGGTGAAGGCGCGGGGGCGCACCCAGGAGATCAAGCACGGGGTGACCGTGCTCGCCACCGGTGCCGCCGAGCACCGCCCCACCGAGTACCTCTACGGCGAGGACGACCGCGTGATGACCCAGCTCGAGGTCGAGGGGGCCATCGCCGCCGGGGACGACCGGGTGCTGGGCGCCCAGGCCGCGGTGATGATCCAGTGCGTCGGCTGCCGCCAGCCCGACCGGAACTACTGCGCGCGCATCTGCTGCGGCCAGGCGGTCAAGAACGCCCTGAGCCTGAAGGCGAAGCGCCCGGAGATGGACATCTACATCCTGTTCCGCGACATGCGCACCTACGGCTTCAGCGAGGACTACTACCGGGAGGCGGCGGGGAGGGACGTGAAGTTCATCCGCTACGAGCCCGAGAACAAGCCCGTGGTGCGGGCCGTCGAGGAGGGAGGGCGCAGCGTCCTGCGGGTCGTGGTCGACGACCCGGTCCTGGGCACGACGCTGGCCATCGACGCCGATCTGGTCGCGCTCTCGGCGGCGGTGGTGCCCCGCGAGGACAACCGCTCCATCGCCCAGCTGTTCCAGGTGGCCTTGAGCCCGGACGACTTCTTCAAGGAAGCCCACGTCAAGCTCCGCCCCGTCGAGTTCAGCACCGACGGCGTGTATCTGTGCGGCACGGCCCACTACCCGAAGAACCTGCAGGAGACCATCAACCAGGCGTACGGCGCCGCGGGCCGGGCCGTGGCCCTGCTCTCCCACGACACGGTCGTCGCCTCGGGGTCGGTGTGCGAGGTGGAGGAGAACAAGTGCATCTCCTGCGGCGAGTGTGTGTCGGCGTGCACGTACGGAGCGGTGGAACTGCGGGAGACGGGGCGGGGCAAGAAGGCGTGCGTCAACCCCGTGCTGTGCAAGGGGGACGGGCTGTGCAACGCGGTGTGCCCGACCGGGGCCATCTCGCTCAAGCACTTCACTGACGAGGAGTTCCTGAGCCAGATC
>CAZGRT010000353.1:0-5652 GCA_964528225.1 uncultured Thermodesulfobacteriota bacterium
GCTGGGAGCGGCTCGCGACGGCCGAGCTGGCCGAGCAGGGGATCCGCATCGGGTAGTGCGGAGTGACTGGACGCTGATCGCTGACAGCCGAACGCTAGACGTCGACTTTCGTGGAGGGTGCCATGCTGGGAGACCTGATGAGGGGAGATCTGGTGCGCAGCGAGCGGCTGGGGCTCGGCCGCGTGGAGGAGGCGACCGGCTTCGGCGAGGGGCAGAAGTGCGCCGTGTACTTCCCCCGGGCCGACCGGACCGCCGTGCTGCCGAAGGTCGAGCTCGAGCGCCTAGGGGCCGCGGAGGCGGCGGCCTACGAGATGCTGAAGCTCGCCGCCCGGGAACTGCGCGATGAGGAGAGCTCGAGGGTCAAGCTGCACGACCGCTGGCGGGGCGGAGAGCTCGTCTTCAAGCCGGGAAACGACGAGCTGGCTCCCAAGAGCGTCCCCATCGACGCGTTCTTCCACAAGATCGTGATGATCCGAGACCGGCTGCGCGTGCTCGAGCAGCAGCTCAACGCCCACAAGGGGCTCCCCGACGACGAAAAGGTCGATCTGCAGCAGTACATCACCCGCATCTACGGGTCGCTCACCACCTTCAACGTCCTCTTCCGCGACAAGGAGGACTGGTTCGTCGTGCAGAAGGGGGAGAAGTAGGCAGGCCCCTCCGGCTGTCAGACCGAGGGTTCGGCGCCCTCCAGCACGTCCAGTTCCCCGCCCGGGGTCCACCCCATCCGGCGGCTGGTGCGCTCCCGGAGGCGGGCGTACCCGAGGTAGAGCGCCGGCACCACCCCCAGGGTCAGGACCGTGGAGAGCGCGAGGCCGAAGATGATGGCCACGGCCATGGACTGCCACCACTGGGACGACTCGGTGTTGTACTGGAAGGCCAGGTTGGCGAAGTCGACGTTGAGCTTCAGGGCCATGGGCACGAGGCCGAGGATCGTGGTGGTCGCGGTGAGCAGCACGGGCCGCAGGCGGATCATGCCGGCGGTGACCACGGCCTGCCGGGCGCTCTGCCCCCGGGCCTGGAACTGGCGGATGGCGTCGAGGAGCACGATGGCGTTGTTGACCACGACGCCGGCCAGGGAGATGACCCCGATCCCGCTCATGATGATGCCGAAGGGCATGCGGAAGACGAGGAGGCCCGCGAAGACCCCGATGAAGGAGAGCACCACGGAGCACAGGATGATCCCGGGCACGAGCACCGAGTTGAACTGGAGCACGAGGATCATCGCGATGAGGAAGAGCGCCACCAGGAACGCCTCCTGGAGGAAGGCCGTGGACTCGGCCTGTTCCTCGGCGGCGCCCCCGAAGCCGTAGGTGATCCCCGGAGGGAAGGGGAAGGCGCGCACCTTCTCCTGGAACGCGGCCCGAACGTCCGCGTCGGCCCGCACCCAGGGCTCGACCTCGGCCCCGACCGTGACCACCCGCTTGCGGTCCAGGTGGCGGATGGCCACCGGCCCGGGCACGAGCACGGCGGACGCCACCGACGCCATCGGGACCGAGCCGCCGGAGGCCGTGGGGATGGCGACGTTGGCCAGCCGCCGCGTGTCGAGGCGGAAGCGTTCGGGCACGCGGAACAGGATGTCCGTCTCGTCGTCGCCGTGCCCCACCGTGCCGGAGCGCAGCCCGCCCACGCTCATCTGGAGCACCTGGCCGACGCTGGCCTGGTCGAGCCCGAGCATCCCGGCCCGCGCCCGGTCCACCGCCCACTCCAGGGTGGGCTGGGCCGTGGACGCGTCGTCGGTGGGCTCGGCCACCCCTTCGGTATCGGCCATGAGCGCCTTGACGTCGCGGACGACGGCGGTCATCCGGTTGAGGTCGTCGCCGAACAGGTCCACCGACACGGCCTTGCCCGTGGGCGGCCCCTCCTCGGGCTTCACCACGTCGTACTGGGCCCCGAAGAGCGGCAGGGCCACCCGCCGGCCCGACCGGTCGAGGCCCTCCACCCGGGCGCGCATCTCCGCCAGCGTGTCGGAGGTGCTCTCGGTCTGGTAGTCGCGGTCCGCGAACTCCACCCGCACCTTCACCGGCCCCAGCCCCTCCTCGCCGAAGCCCCCCCCGCCCTCCTCGAGCCCCACGGTCACCGTGGCGTGCTTGAGGTTCTCCACGGGCCGGTCGTAGCCGCTCCCGGGCCGGCCGAAGAGCCGGTCCTCCAGGACGCGGCTCAGCCGGTCGGACTCCTCCAGGGAGACCCCCTCGGCAGGCTTGACGCTCGCGATGACGAACTTGGGATCCAGCGCCGGAAAGAACTCCGTCCCCAGGCCGAAGACGCCGTAGAGGGAGAACGAGAGCACCAGCACGGCGGAGGCGGTCACAAGCGTCCACGCCGGTCGGTCGAGCAGGAACTCCAGCGCCCGGCCGTACCACAGGGCGAGCCGGTAGGTGGGCCGCTGGGACTCGGGGTCGATGCCGGCGGTGCCCTTCACCCGCACGAAGAAGGCCGCGAGGGTGGGGTTGATGACGAGGGCGACGAAGAGCGAGGACGTGAGCACGACGATGACGGTCTTGGGCAGGTAGCCCATGAACTCGCCCATGACGCCGGGCCAGAAGATCATGGGAAGGAAGGCGCCCACCGTGGTGGCCGTGGAGGAGATGACCGGCCACGCGACCTCGGTCGTCCCCACCAGGGCGGCCCGCGGCCGGGACAGGCCCATGCCGTGGTGCCGGTAGATGTTCTCGACGATCACGATCGCGTTGTCCACGAGCATCCCCAGGGCCAGGATCAGCGAGAAGAGGGTGATCGTGTTCAGGGTGATGTCCAGAAGGTCGAGCACCAGGATCGAGAGGAGCATGCTGAAGGGGATCGCGAAGGACACGAGGACCGCGTTGCGGCCGCCCATCCCCACCAGGATGACGAGGAGTACCAGGATGAGCGCGGTTCCGATACCGTTCTCCAGGTCCGCCAGCATCATGCGGACGTCCTTCGAGGTGTCGAGGCCGGTGACGACCCGCACCCCGGGCGGCAGCGCGAGGCTCTCCACGGCCTCCTGCACCTTGGCCACGACGTCGAGGATGTTCTCCCCGCTCTTCTTCATCACCTCGATGCTGATCGACTTGGAGGGCTCCCGGAAGGCCCCGGCGGGCGTCTCCCCGTCCTGCGCGGTGAAATCGTAGAAGCGGGCCCGGGAGGTCTCGTCCTCGAAGCTGTAGCGCGCCGTGGCGACGTCGCGCATGTACACGGGGACACCCCGGTCGGTCTGGCCGACGACCAGGTTGAAGATCTCGGCGGGCGACTCGAACTCCCCGGGCAGCCGCATGACCACCCGGGTCGTCCCTCCCTCCGCCACCCCCGCGGATACGTTGCGGTTGGTGCCGGCCAGCACCGCCTGCACCTGGGAGAGGGTGAGCCGGAAGAAGCGCAGGCGCTCGGGGTCGACCTCCACGAGCACCTGCCGCTCGCGGCCGCCCCGGATCTTCACGTCGAGGACGCCCGGGACGCGCTTGAGCTCGTCCTCGATCTTGTCCGCCAGGTCCTTGAGTTCGGAGAGCGCGACCCGCTCCGAGCCCACGAGGTTCAGCACGAGGATCGGGACCTCGCCGGCGAAGGAGAACTCCTTGACGATGGGTTCGTCGGCCTCCGGGGGGAGATCGGCCTTGGCCTTGTCCACCGCGTCGCGCACCCGCGACAGGGCCACCTCGGTGTCCACGTCGGGGTCGAACTCGATGTTCACCACCGAGAGGGCCTCGGAGGAGACGCTGCGCAGCTTCTCGAGGCCCTCGACGTTCTCGAGCTCGGTCTCCAGGGGAATCGTGAGGGCGGTCTCGACGTCGGTGGGGTTGGCGCCGTCGAGCACGGTGGTGACGGTGACCACCGGCACCTTCACGTCGGGGAAGTTCTCCCGGGGCATCGTGCGGTAGGCAAGGGTTCCCAGCAGCAGGATGCCGACGCACAGGATCAGCACCCCCATGAAGTGCTGGAGGGAGAACCGGGTGAGGGTCAAGGCGTCGGGCCCCCGTCGCCCACGCCGAGGACCTCGCCGTCGGCCACGACCACGCTGACCTCCTCGCCGTCGACTAGGCCCTTCCAGCCGGCCACGACCAGGCGCTCGCCGCCGGAGAGGCCGGAGAGGAGGAGGACCTCGTCGTCGCGCACCGAGGCGGGCTGGATGTCGCGCACCGAGGCGAAGGTGCGCCCGTCGCGCGTCTCGGCCACGAGAACGCGGGGGCCGACGTCGGTGACCTGCACGGCCCGCACGGGCACGACGATCGCCGCCCGGTAAAAGAGGTATTCCAGTACCGCCCGGGCGATCACGCCGTGGCGCAGCGCCCCGGAGGGGTTGGGCAGCCTCAGCTCCACGGCGAAGGTGTTGCTCTGGGGGTCGGCGGCCTGGGACACCCGCGCGATCTCGGCCGGGAACTCCAGGCCCTGCGTCTCACCCCCGGTGAGCTTGGGCAGGCCGGGGAGCACGAGGGAGGCCCGGACCTCCTGCCGCGCGTCCGGGCGGTTGAGCCGGATGTACTCCGCCGCCGCCGGGTTTTCGGGGGCGAGGAACGGCACGTAGCGGTCCGGCACCTGCACCACGGCCTTCAGATTGCCCAGGTCGTAGAGCCGGGCGACGACCTCGCCCCGGTCCACCACCTCCCCGGGCTCCGCGAGGTGCTGCTCCAGATACCCCGCGACGGGGGCCCGCAGGAGGGACTTCTCGATCTGCACCTGCAACGACTCGACGGACGCGTCGATCTCGGCGATCGCGGCCCCGCCCTGGGCCAGAGCGGCCTTCGCCTCCTCGACCCGCACCTCGGCAGCCTTCACGGCCAGCCCGGCGCTCTCCACGGCCTCCCGGGCCTGGCCCACGCCGACCTCGGCCTGGGTGAGAGCGTTGCGCGCCGCGTCGAGGCGCGCCTGATCCAGGACCTTCTCCTCCACCAGCCGGCTCGCCCGGCCGTGGTCCGTGCGGGCGAGATCCAGGGTGGCCTCGGCGGAGCGCAGGGCCAGCTCGCGCACCTGCACGTCCTTGCGGGCGTTGGCGAGCCCCACCTCGGCGGCGTCGAGGCCGAGTCGGGCGCGGTCGCGGGACAGCTCGGCGGACCGCCGTCGCGCCGCGAGTTCGTCGAGGCTGGCCCGCAGCGACGCGGTGTCGAACTCGGCCACCACGTCTCCGCGACGCACCAGAGCGCCCTCGGCCACGCGCCACCGGGACAGCTTGCCGGCGAACTCGGGGCTCACCTCGCCCACGCGGTCCGCCTCGACCCGCGCCGGCAGGATCAGGGCCTCGCGGTAGGGCCGCGGGCGGACCGTGGCGACCTCGACGGCCGCCAGCTTCTTGGGCCGCGCCGGAGGGGCCGGGGGCTCGCGCACCACCCCGTAGACCACGACGCCCACGGCCAGTCCGAGGACGCCGGCCGGGATCGCCCAGACGCCGAGGCGCCGGCGAAGCCGGCGACGCTCGCCCCGCACCGTGGTGGCACCGCTCGGATCGTTCGATGGGTCCATGGAAGTCGTCTCGGAGGGAAAGGTCCCCGGCGTGAAATGAGCCACAATCCTACACCAAGGGTGCCGGCCCCGTCGATGCCGGTACCCTTGGTGCGGAACGACGGGGCGCGTCGAACCGGCCCGGGAGCAGTTTCCCGCCTCGCGCGACCCGGCTAGGACGGTTCCGGCCCCACGGCGTCGCCGCTCTGGACCGCCCACAGTCCGGCGTAGACCCCCCGGGCTTCG